>JAFDHQ010000266.1 GCA_019308685.1 Deltaproteobacteria bacterium | reverse complement strand
AGCGCCAAAGATACCCAGATTGCACGAAACGAACCGGTTAGAGACACCGCCAGGGTACTTTCAAGATACCTGGACGGTTTGGCGATTCGGACCTATTCACAGGATTTGCTGGAAGAGTTCGCCAAATTTACCGACATTCCGGTCATTAATGCCCTGACCGATCTATTCCATCCCTGCCAGGTATTAAGTGATATTATGACGGTAATAGAGATGAAGGGGGAGTATAAGGATATCCGAATCGCCTGGGTCGGAGACGGTAATAATGTGGCCCATTCATGGGTAAATGCCTCGGCAATTTTGGATTTGGATCTTGTTTTAGCATGTCCGGACGGATATTATCCTCGTAAGGAGGTTATGGAAAAGGCGCTTGAGAAAGGGGTTGGAAGAATTGTTGTAACCTCGAATCCTGTTGAAGCGGTAAAAGATGCCGATGTAATTTATACCGACGTTTGGGCCAGCATGGGGCAGGAGAGTGAACAGGACAAACGGAAGCAGGTGTTTGAAGGGTTTCAGATTGATCAAGCACTTTTAAAACATGCGGCCAAAGATGTTATCGTGATGCATTGTCTTCCGGCGCACAGGGGAGAAGAGATCAGCGAGAATGTGCTGGAAGGTCCGAAATCCGTTGTCTGGGATCAATCGGAAAACAAACTCCACATGCATAAAGCAATCCTGGAAGTATTAATGAAGGGGGATTAAAGCGTGTCTCATACCGTTAACAAGGTGGTTTTGGCATATTCCGGCGGCCTGGACACATCCGTGATTTTAATGTGGCTAATCCAAACTTACGGCTGTGAAGTTGTTGCATTTTCTGCAGATTTAGGCCAGGGGGATGAGCTGAATCGGGTGGAGGAGAATGCCCTAAAAACAGGGGCAACAAAGGTTTATATAGATGATTTGAAAGAAACCTTTGTAAAAGATTATGTTTTTCCTGCGTTTCGGGCAAATGCCATTTATGAAGGGCAGTATCTTCTGGGCACCTCTCTTGCCAGGCCCCTGATTGCAAAACGGCAGATGGAGATTGCCCGGATGGAGAAGGCGGATGCTGTGAGCCATGGTGCCACCGGAAAGGGAAACGACCAGGTGAGGTTTGAACTCGCCTATTATGCAATAAATCCGAATATAAAAATTATTGCTCCCTGGCGTGAATGGGATCTTAACTCGCGAAGCGACTTGATGGCCTTTGCCGAACAGCACGGTATTGAGGTGCCGACCACCCCAGCAAAACCATACAGTACTGACGGAAATCTACTTCACATTAGTTTTGAAGGGGGCCTGCTTGAGGATCCCTGGAAAGAACCGCCTGACAATATGTTCCATATGACGGTTTCACCCCAGGATGCGCCGGACAAGCCTGAAATTATCGAAATAACCTTTAAACAGGGTGATCCTGTGGCCATAAACGATAAAAAAATGTCCCCGGCCGAACTCCTCAAAGAACTCAACAGGATGGGGGGACGCAACGGCATTGGCAGGGTGGATATTGTGGAGAACCGTTTTGTCGGAATGAAATCCCGAGGTGTTTATGAAACTCCGGGCGGTACGATGTTGAGGGCTGCCCATATGGCGATTGAATCGATTACAATGGACAGGGAAGTCATGCATCTGAGAGATTCTCTCATTCCAAAATATTCGGAGCTTGTGTATTGCGGCTTCTGGTTTTCACCCGAGATGAAACTCCTGCAAGATATGGTGGATCGAACCCAGACCAATGTTTCCGGGGTTGTACGACTTGAGCTGTATAAGGGAAACTGCCGTATCTTGGGACGTAAATCCGATGAATCTATTTACAGCAAAGATTTTGCGACTTTTGAGGATGACAGTGTATACAGCCAGAAAGATGCCGAAGGCTTTATACGTCTAATTGCGTTAAGACTGCGTATTCAGAAGATGATGAAAGAAAAGCGATAGATTAAAACCTAATCCGGATAAACCGGAAAAGTGACTAAAGTGAACTAAAGTTTGAAGTGCCTTGTATAAGGTGTCGCTTCGCTCCATCAATTTATATAAAATTGGTAGAATTCCATAATTTTAGGCATTTTAGTTCACTTTAGATCACTTCACACTTTTTGTTGTATAAAATATAATGCCGGAAAAAGTAAAAATATTCCAACTAAGGGTTCGCGCAAAAACAAAACCACAGGAATAGCGAGCTATTTCGAGGATTTTGCGAGTGAGGCATCAGCCAAAGATGGGCTGAAGCTGAGATGTAAAAATGTGAAGTTATTTTTGCGCGAGCCCTAAGTGACTAAATTCTACGTTAACATGAGGATTATATGGCTAAAAAGCTCTGGGATGGCAGGTTTTCGGAAAAGACAGATAGAATCGTTGAAGACTTTACATCATCGATCGATATAGATAAAAGGCTTTATTCTTATGATATTCAAGGAAGTATTGCCCATTGTCGCATGCTTGCCAAAACATCAATTATTTCCGAAGAGGATGCGCCATCTTTGATAGAAGGACTTGGGGTGATAAAAAGAGAGTTGGATCGGGGAGATTTTCAGTTTGATAAAAGCTTGGAAGATATCCATATGCATATTGAAGCCAGGCTTGTGGAAAAAGTTGGGAAAGTTGCCCAGAAGCTTCATACCGCAAGAAGCCGAAACGACCAGGTGGTTCTGGATGTAAGGATGTATTTGAGGGATGAGACGTTATATACCATAAATCGACTGGTTATGCTTCAAAAGGCTATCGTGGATCTTGCTAAAATCCATATTGATGTTGTTTTGCCTGGATACACTCATTTGCAAAGAGCTCAGCCCATTCTTTTGTCCCACCATTTGATGGCGTATTATGAGATGTTTTTAAGAGACGCCGACAGGTTCAGTGATTGTTTGAAACGCATAAATGTGATGCCCCTCGGAAGTGCCGCCCTTGCCGGAACAACATATCCAATTGACAGGGAGTATGTTGCCGAGATTCTTGATTTTCCGAAAATATCGGCAAACAGCATCGATGCCGTCTCAGACAGGGATTTTATCATCGAATTCCTCTCAGCGGCGAGTATTTGCATGGTTCATTTGAGCCGTATGTCGGAAGAGTTAATTCTGT
>JAFDHQ010000001.1 GCA_019308685.1 Deltaproteobacteria bacterium | reverse complement strand
ATCACGACGATCATATTTCTTCAATAATTCAGTAGGCTGTATCTCATCGATTACTCCTATTTCGGCAATTCCTTTACCTTTCCATTCAAGTTTAATTCCTGCTTCCAAAAACGCACCTTCACAGAATTTTCTTACCGAATGCTGTTCCCCTGTTGCGATGACGTAATCATCGGGTTGGTCCTGCTGAAGCATTATACGAAGTCTTTGGCATGTCCCCAGTCCCTCAGGGCATCCAGATTCCCCAGATAAAGACGTTCCTGAAGTCCCAGCACAATTCGTGCGACCGCTCTGGTAATTTTACGAGAAACAAAGGTTTCACCGCGTAAGGGCGATTCATGGTTAAAAAGAATTCCGTTGCAAGCATATATACCATAGGCTTCTCGATAGTTTACCGTGCACCAGAAGCTATAGAGTTTCGCACAGGCATAAGGCGAACGGGGATAAAAAGGGGTCTGTTCGGTTTGTGGAATTTCCCGGACCTTTCCGAATAATTCGGACGAGGACGCTTGATAAAATCTGGTTTTCCCTTCAAGTCCCAGCATCCGAATCGCCTCTAATAAACGCAAGGTTCCTAGAGCATCCGTATCTGCTGTGTATTCAGGGGTTTCAAAAGAAACTTTTACATGGCTTTGAGCCCCTAAATTATAAATTTCGTCGGGCTGGACTTCCTGAACAATTCGAATTAAGTTTGTGGCATCGGTGAGATCGCCATAGTGCAAAACAAAACGAACATCCTTTTCATGGGGGTCTTGATACAGATGATCGATCCGTTGTGTATTAAATAGTGAAGAACGGCGTTTAATACCGTGCACCTCATAGCCCTTGTCTAACAAAAGGTCAGCCAGATATGCCCCGTCCTGCCCGGTAATTCCTGTAATCAAAGCCCGTTTCATTATAAAATGTCTCCAGATAATCCATATAAGCTTATATTAAGTTTGTCCGACCAAAATTTTAAATATTCGTGATTAATCTCATCATCAAGTGCTTTGTAAATTTTATTCAGATCCGCAATATCTTGAGCACGCTTTGCACAATTCTTTAACAGGATCAGGTCTTCAAGGGTAATGACTTTCAGTGTAGTTTCAAAAAAATCTATTTCAAAAGCCCTTTCAATTACATTCTTATGGTATTTAGATTCAGCCAGAATAAAATCGAATATCATCTCTCGATCATCTGTAAAGTTTATTACTCTCCATATCTTTATTAAATTAAAATGCATTGGCTCTTTGTGAGCTATTATCGACTCAAATTCACCTTCTAACAATTTAGTAAAGCCGGATAGTTGTTCTTCTTTAATCATTAAAATAATATCAATATCCATTGTTGCTCTTGGCTCTACCAATGCACTAAAAGCAAGACCCCCGGCTAAAGCATAATCTATATTTTGCTTATTTAAAAATTTCACTATTTTCTTTAACTGATTTATGAGTGTCTCTTTGATATCCAATTTTTTTCCTTATTCGCTACAATTTCTGCAAATAGTTTCTTTGTCAGATTTTTATCATTCATAGAAGTATACCTCGATTTTAAGAAAGACTTTCTTAACTCAAAACAAAAAGCTGTTATGTCCGGCCAAGCCATTAAATTTTTGCTTAATCGTTCTTTAAGTCTCGGATCCTTCATAGACTCATTCCAGCATGACCACTTTGCTTTGGGGAATTCCTTGTTCCAATACTTTTTCTAACACTTTATCTTTTGAAATCATAGATGTAATGAGGATTCTGTCAAAGGAAAGTGAATATAGAATGTCAGGATCTTTGACCACGCCACCCAGGAATTTCTCGCCGATTTTGTTGTCGTCCACTATATCTAACATTTGGATGGAAGTCTCTTGCAAAGAGATAAAAGCGATTTCTGCAAAGTCACCCGTACCGTAAAATACAACTCGCCTGACCCCTTGATTATTAAGGTACTTGAAAAGCTTGTGTAGTTTCTCACGAGCGTTTCTATAAAATTCGAAGGAATACTGAATATATTGATAGGTCAGTCGGGTTTTTTCCGCTGCTCCCTTTGGTGTAAGGATATACTTGACTCGATTTTTAGGAATATTGTTTATCTTAAAATACCCTTTGTTGGCGAGCCGTTTAACAAAAGAATTAACAAGCCCCAGGGAAATATTCAGCTTTTTGGATAAATCCCGTTGGCTCGGGGTGTAATCGTTATCGATCTCTTCAAGTATTTTCAGTGTACGGATATCTTCTCTATCCATAATTTTTTTTCGATGTTTGGTAACCGTTCACGGTTCAAAGTTCACGGTTTAAAGGTTGGGGGATTTGCAGTTTCCGCATTATGAAAAATGAAGCCGAGGTGTTGAGGAAGACAATGGGCAGAAGATACATAGGCGTTCACGGGTTCAAAGGTTCAGGGGTTCAAGGTTCCATTCTCGTCCCCGGGCTGCATTTGGGATGAGTATTTAAGAGAAAAGTGTCAGTTTCGTCAGGCCTAATCCAAAATTTGAAGCCAAATTGGCAATTACTTGGGAAAATGAACATTTTTAACGAGGACTTCCGATCTTCAATGCCTTCTTTGTCCTTAACCCTGAACCTTTGAACCCTGAACCCGTGAACGGTTACAGATATTGTAATGTAGGATTGTGGTGGGTGTCTTGTCCGAACACAAGGCTCTGCTTAGTAAATTACATTAAGTTTTAATCAATAACATATTGTAATTTATATTTTTTCTATATTTTTTTTAATAGATGGGCATTTGTTTTTTGGGTGTTCAGCAGTTGAACATGTTTTGGAGAGGTATGTCAAGCAAAAAATAAAAATAAAATCGTTTCACGATTTTATAAAACGCGGCGATGCCGCTTAAATTGAAAATCCTCTTCTGTAAGGGTTCGCGCAAAAATAACTTCGCAGAATTGGCGCTTAGATTGCAAAACCACAGGAATAGCGAGCTATTTCGAGGATTTTGCGAGTGAGGTATCAGCCAAAGATGGGCTGAAGCTGAGATGTAAAAATGTGAAGTTATTTTTGCGCGAGCCCTTAGCTTAAAAAGAACAGGAATATACCATATGGTTTCAGCAGATATGAGGGCTCCTTTAATTGCCCTTCTGTCAAATTTGAGATCTGTATTGTAAGGATTGCCTTTTTGAATAAATCTATAAGCCCGGATGTCTTCTCACGATAATCCACTGTGATCTTCAAGAAAATGGCTCCATAATAACGCGACGGCATCGCTTCAATTATGTTGTGTGCGCAGTCAACCACACATATATATGGAATGGTTGACTACGCAGATTTCATATTTTTATTCCACAGCAATCTTGTCTTTGTTCTTTTCCCAGATCTTTGAACCGATACCCGGCACATTCATTAGATCTTCTGTTTTTTTGAAAGGTCCATTTTTCTCACGGAATTTTACAATTCTCTCTGCGTATTTTTGCCCTATCCCTTTGAGTTGCATTAGCTCTTCTACTGTTGCTTTGTTCAAATTGATCTTTCCCGCATCTACAGCCCATAAAGGCCCAATAAAAACCATAACAATTGCAACTGAAATGCACAAGAATACCAACTTTTTCGTTTTTGTCATTTTTTTTCTCCTTTCGATTAATGGTTTGACGTTCCGTACACTAAAAGACTAACGGGAATTCCCGGCCGAGAAAAGCTCTTCCAAAAATCATGCCAAAAAGAAGTGAGGGACTTTGCTCCAATTGGAATAATGGAATGATGGAGTAATGGAATACTGGATTTGAAGGAGTATTTTACAATTAGAATGGTTTATTGTCCCCCTTACCTCAAATATTCCAGCATTCCTTTTATCCATTATGATTTTACGAACAGTATTCCATTATTAATATTAACCTCAATAGCTTATAAGATTTCATATATTTTAAATTATGTGAGTTAATGGTGAAAACAACCGTTGGCGGATAGGGGGCTTTAAGTCCCGATAGGTAAGAAAATTATTATCAAAAAGGGATTGCAAATCTTTTTATTTTTTTTTAAAATAACTATATTTGAAGCAGATTGGATAAATACGAGGAGCAGAACTTCTTCAAATTATTTATAAATAAGCACAGTAATCTGGGCATGATGCACATTTTTTTGTGCATATTTCTTTCTGAAATGTAGTTAATCTTTAATCGTTTTTTTTAAATCCGGAAGGGTTTCGGATTTACCCCGGATGACCATGCGACTATCACCATCACGAGCCGTTACATTCTCATAAACCCCGTCATCTCTTTTTACAAGCTTGGTAAAACCAAGGTCGCGCAGTTCGCTGTTGGTTTTAGGAGTGCTGATATTGATTCGAGAAATGATTTTTCTCACCGGCCCACCGCAATTGGGGCATTGCATCAATGATTTGTCCTGAATCGACTGCTTTACATCAAACACCTTGCCCAGTGAGCATGATTTCTTTAAGTGTTCGTATTCATAAATAGGCATCACAAATCCTTATCCGGTTATTGTACCAAGCATCGCCCGTGCCACAACCAGATCTTCCCGGACAGTAACCTTAATATTGCCTTTACTACCATTAATAATTCTTACGTCTATCCCCCCCAGCCGTTCCACAAGCATCGAATCGTCAGAACCGGTATATCCATCATGACGTGCCGTTTCATGGGCTTTTTTGATTAATTCATATTTAAATGCCTGGGGAGTCTGGGCAAGCCAGATGTTGTCTCTTTCAAGTGTTTTTTTGATAAAGCCCGATTTGCCCACACACTTAATCGTATCGCCGGCAGGTATGGCAAGGATACATGCACCAAATTTTCTTGCGCCGAGTATACACGACTCCAGTTTTTCAGCCTGAATAAAAGGACGCACGCCGTCATGGACAACGACCATGTCGGTCTTTTTATCCATGGCTTGAAGTGCATTATATACAGAATTCTGGCGTTTTTCACCGCCAGGTATAAGTTCAATCCCGTTTTTAAGCTCCAGCAAGGGAATTATGTTTTTTCGGCAATATTCGATATCTTCTTTGGGGATAACCAGATAGATTTTATCTATCAGGTTACATGCATCAAATGCCATTACCGAATGAGCCAGAATCGGTCGGCCCCCAAGGTCCAGGTACTGCTTGCGGGTCGTAACATTCATCCGGATGCCTTTGCCGGCGGCAACAATAATTGCAGAAACCATAATTTAACGTTTCGGAATTCTATAACTTAATGAAAATATATGGCATTTTTTGAGGCAAAAAGCTCAAGCACCCGAAAACCCATTTAATTTCAAAAAGTTATACTAATAACAAAGTGTTATTTCAGGTATTTCAGTTCCTTGGGAAGTGGAATTCCTTTTCCCATTGTATCTTCACCGTAATTGACACCTGCAAGGATTTCAATATCATTTAATGCCCGAGTGTCACCTTCGAAAGTAACTTCGGTAATGTTTTCTTTCTGTATCTTGCCCCCTGCCCATTGAATATCCAATACACTGCTGGCATCAAACCGGTCTCGGCCCACACAGAGTTCCACTTGTCCCCCATAGTGTTGAACGATTTTAGCCACCAAAAGGCTGGGCCTGCTGTGGAAGCCGAGCTTTACAGGAACACCCACGGTAATGGAAGAACGCTCAATATTTTCATTGAGTATCTCCCTGGCAACTTCTTTACCGGTAGTAAGAAAGTGGCAAACATAGTAGAATCCGTAATTAATGGTTCGATCCAGAAGCTCTTCCGGGTCAATCATGGCGGATAATCGATCCTGAACTTTTTTGTAAATATTTTTATATCCTGCTTTATGTAAATGCCGCTCATAAAAATGTAACAACCTTCCGATCATTTGAAGAAGATGAAATACAACCGAGAAATAACCCCGTAAATCTTTGAGCTTTCTGTTTCCAAACCGATATCCGCCGTGGATCACATATGTATCAAAAGAAGATTGAAGGTTATGAACAAGCATTTCAAAACGCCTCATATTCACTTCATTGACCTTTTCCGGAACAATCTTCAATATCTCTTTCAGATCATATGGCTCATAAAATTTGAGATGATCAAACGTTGCAGCGATGCTCAAAAATTCACTGGCAATTTTAACGATATGCTTTTTCTGTTGGTCCTTATCCGTATCGTCAATATCATAATCGAGCATCTCGCCGGTGATAATACCGGGGAATTCAGCCATATCATAACTCTCGTCAGGTATGGGGATGTTCAGCCGGCGGGCCTCATTCAGTATAATCGGGGCCAATTTCATTATCGTCTTTCTTATAAAATAAAGCGTAGAAGTGCCTTCCTTTTCAAAAATCTCAGTATCCGGGAGACCATAGAAATCGAGACGATTTAAAATGTGTGTCTGCGAGTAGCCTCCAAGGCTTAGATGCCTGACAGCAGCGGAAAGCTCCCTGTAAAAAAACCACTCCTTGTTGTTTTTAGCGCCGTGAAAATCGAGAAAGTCTTCCAGAACCTGGGAGGTGGCGATCAGCTCTGAAAAAAGCTTTTTGGTAAAAAGATAACGGGAAGAATCAAAATTTGAAATATAAATGCATGCTTTCAAATAATCGTGAGAAAATATTCTAACTTTCTCCGCAAAAGAAATGTCGCAAACAGTTTTCTGAAATTTCATTATCTACATCATTTCCTTTTGGGTTTCAGAAATCGTCTCGTCGAGTTTCTTTTTCAAATCGGTCGGCAATCCTTCGATGTCCACATTTAAAAACCCTCGAACAATGGTAGATATTGCCTCTTCCTCATCAAGACCCCTTGCCATTAGATACTCTATCTCCTGCTGATCGATTTTACCCACAGCCGCTTCGTGAGACATTTCCACGCCGGGAACGTATCCGGAAAGCTCCGGAATAGCCTGCATGAGCCCGTCGTTTAATATCAAACCGTGACACTCCAGGTGTGCTTTAATACCGGCAACTTTGCCCACAAGATCACCACGGGCAATAATTGATCCTCCTGATGAAATTCCGCGCGATATTATTTCAGCGCGGGTATCAGGAGCATTCAATACAATCCGTGAACCCACATCCAGAAAACTCCCCGGTCCTGCCACAAGAACACTGTTAAATCGCGCTACAGCTCCCTTTCCGTTCAAATGGGTGGTCGGAAACATCTGAAGACTCCCCACGGGTTTTAAGGAAATATAATTAGAAACGATGGTTCCGCCTTCCTCAACACAGATCACGGTTCTGGGTCGGACATTGATCTTTTCCCCCCAGTCATGAATCATAGTAAACGTAACCTTGGCGCCTTTTTTCACATAAAATTCTGAAATTCCTATATGCAGGCCTGATACCAGGTGAGGAGCGGTGGCACACCCGGTAATGATATGTAGCTCCGATCCTTGTTCCGCAACGACGACATTATGAACATTTTGTGAAAATCCTTCTTTGGCAATATATAGACATGATTGAATCGGATTTTTTGTTTTAACACCGGCAAGGGCGTGAATAAAGTAACCTTCGCGTGAATTTTTATTGGCTTGCAGGGTAAATTTGTCTGTATCCGGAGATATGTTTTTCCACATATAATCTGAAAGCCATGGGTGTTTTTCCCGGGCCTGGGATATGCCCATGACTTCGATACCCTCCATCCTGGTTTTGCAGTGTACCACGGAATTGTCTTTTTGAATAAAAGTGCCGATACGAGCATGTTCATCAATATCCACACCCACGTCTAAAAACTGCTTTGCATCTGTGGGCTCAATCTGTGATAACGTTTCAACATACGCATGATCATTTGCATCAACGTTGTAGTTTTCAATAGTTATATCCACGACATTATCTCGTTTGAACATCTGACGCACTCCTCATATCCGTATTCTCTGATCCACTTTAGAATCTCTCTGGCGTTTCTCGAACAGCATAACACTCCGTTGTAGAGGACCTGACCCTTGTCTGCCGTAATGTAATCCAGTATGTGTCCGGTGTGGGTAATAACCAGTGCGGATTTTGCATGCTCACCGATTACCTTTTTATGAGGTCTGTTCTGGGGGCATTTGATTTGCCGGCCCAAAAGTGAATTGATTGTATCACCGATAACAACAATGCTTTCAAGGTCAACTCCTGATTCGGGCTCATCAAGAAGAACAAGATCCGGCTGTTGTGCCATAAGCTGAAGGAGTTCGGAACGTTTTATTTCTCCCCCTGAAAAATTTCGGTTTACATCTCTGTCAAGAAGATCGGTAAAATTAAGCTCTTTTGCCAGTTCATCAACATTTACTGAACGATCTACATCACAGATTTCAACAATATTTCTTGTGGTTAACCCGTTAATCGTCGGAGGCCTTTGAAACGAAACGCCGATACCGAGTCGAGCCCGCTCGT
Source organism: Deltaproteobacteria bacterium (assembly GCA_019308685.1). GTDB lineage: Bacteria > Desulfobacterota > Desulfobacteria > Desulfobacterales > UBA11574 > S5133MH16. The sequence continues at coordinate 35,668 of JAFDHQ010000001.1, read as the reverse complement.
TTATGGGCATTTCGGTGATGTTTTCGCCTTTAAAGGTAATCTTTCCATGGGTCACATTATATCCGGAAAATCCCATAATGGTCATCATCAAGCTGGTCTTGCCGGATCCATTGGGTCCGAAAAGTACGTGGGTTTGTCCTTTGGGTATTTCCATGTTAAGGTTATTTAATATGGTTTTTCCGCCGACTTCGACCTCGAGTTCTTCTATCTGAAGCATATGCATCACCCTTTAAAACTGTATACTGGATTCTTTTCGAAGATCCCTCCTACTCTAAGATCTTCGGAGCAAGAAAAAACTTCAAATCGAGTATCCGGAACCCAGAATCCAGGATTCAAAACAACGGTCCGAGCAGCCAATAAGCCGAATTCTGTGCCCAATGCGGGTTGCCCCGGACTGGATAACGATCATTCATCTATGGATGCCCGTTGCCGGGCACCTCTTGCGACCTACCCGGGAGCTTGAACGGGCCGCTCTCAAACGCTCCCCTATTTGGTCTTGCACCGGGTGGGGTTTACAAAGCTTCCCCGGTCACCCAGGGAACTGGTGCGCTCTTACCGCACCTTTTCACCCTTACCCCGCTTAAACACGGGGCGGTATATTTTCTGTTGCACTTTCCTTCACGTTGCCGCGACTTCACGTTATGAAGCACCCTGCCCTATGGTGTTCGGACTTTCCTCTGGATTTTTTTTGATCCAGCGATCATCTGGGCTGCTCGGACCGTATTTATATGTCATCGTAAAACCGTTCACAAATTTTTAAAATCACAAATTCCAAACGCCAAAAATCATTTAAATCACAAGCATCAAATCTCAAATAAATTCCAAACTACAAGCACAAGCTCCAAATTTCAAAAAAATACCAGGGTCCAAATAAGATCCAAAGCCAACTGTTTGTCATTTGTTTTTTGGTCATTGAGATTTTTTTGTTATTTGGGATTTGTTATTTGGAATTTCCACTAACTCATTTACTCCGCGAGCGTTTAGATTTCATAAATACGATGTCACATTTCCTGTATTAACTTACGAGTTTTTCAAGTATATAATCCTCTGACAATTGGGGCAAAACTTTAAGCTATCGCCAAGAAAAAGTTCATTATACAACTGGGGAGGAAGATTCATATTACATCCATGACATAGGGCATTCTTTACCGGAACCACTGCAAGTCCGCCCGAATTTTGTTTCTTTATCATTAAGTACTTTTTCATTAATTCCGGGTCTATCATACAGGTAACTTTCTCCCGGTCTTCATCAAGTTTCGAAAGCGTTATCCTCCCCTGTTTCGATTCTTGCTTAATGATCTCTTTTTCATTTTTTACGCTATCGGAGAGTTTTAAATATTCATCCTTTTTCATTGCGATGATCTTCTCCGTCTCATCCATGAGATCCAGGCACTCGATCATCTTATCTTCAATTTTGGAATTTTTGGCCTTTTCCTCTTCAATTTGCTTTAATAATGATTGATACTCTCTGTTTGTTTTTACAGATCTAAGCTTTACCTGAGTCTTTTTTTCCTTGTCGAGATTTATTCGTAAATCAGATTCATAGTCCCTATATTGTTTCTTCAACTTGTCGATAATAGACTCTTGTTCTTCTATGGTTCGTTCATACTCCATGAGACCTGCATCCAAAGCTTCAAGTTTACTCTGTGTGTCATTCAGTATTGATTGGATGCTCCCGGCTTCTGTCTCAATTCCCTGCAGCTTAACAAGCAAAGAAATTTGTTCTTTCATGTTGTCCAGTACCTATAATAGTTACGTCTCGAATATGTAAGTTATCAATAAGTTCGGGGTATGAAATAATTATGTTGACGCGACTCGTTCAATATTAAAATATTATAATATCATAAACGGGTCATTTTCAAGTCCATATGCCTCAACTTTCACATAAAATTCCTTTTTAGACAAAATCTTTTCAATTCGATCTGCAAGCACATCAAGGATCAAATGTTCCGATGCAAAATGGCCGATATCAATAAGCCCAAGATTTTCGGCTTCTACAGCTCTGGCATCATGATACCGCAAATCTCCGCTGATATAAACCTGGGCCCCGGATGAAATAAAATGACTCATTAGGCTTGAACCGCTTCCCGTACAGACAGCTGCTGTGTTTACTTTTAATTCAGGATTTCCCGCAATTTTTATTGAGTTAAGCCCCAATTTTTCTTTAATTGACCGCGCAAAGGATATCAGTTTGGTGCTTTCATCAAGATCTCCGATCCGGCCGGCACCTTGCATGTCTTCATTTCCTTTCAGTGGGTATATATCATACGCCATGGTCTCATAAGGATGATTTTTCCTGACATGTTCGATAACGCTATTTAGATCACTCTTTCGAACAACGGTTTCGATCCTGATTTCATCGGCATGGGAGATTTCACCAACTTTGCCGGCAAACGGTTTTGATGAAGATCCCGGTCTATAGGTACCTGTGCCCTTGTTTCTGAACGAACAGCACGTATACGAACCTATTTCACCGGCCTTTGTTTCAAAAATCGAATTTAGAACCTGATGTTCATAGGCCAGAGGTACATACAACACCAGTTTGTAATTTTCCGTAGCACCGACCGTCCCGAGCACTTTCAGGTTTTTAATCCCAATCCGTCGTGCAAGTACATCGTTCAACCCATCCATTGCATTATCAAGGTTGGTATGAGCTGAAAATATAGCCATCCGGTGCTGTATTGCCTTTTGAATGATCGAGCCGACGGCCGAATTTAAATTGATAGAACTTAACGGATGAAATATAAGAGGGTGATGCGTAATCAAAAGGTCAACATCACTTTTGCAGGCATCATCAACGACATCCGGGCCAGGGTCTAGAGCAATCCAGATCGATCGAACTGGCCAGTTTTTCTCCCCAACCTGCAGTCCGACATTATCCCATTCTTCTGCAAGCCAGTAGGGAGCAATTGTCTCCATTGCCTTGATGATATCAAAGATTTTTGCTTCCATAACATCACCCTACAATTTTCATTACCACCAAGGCACAAAGAAAGGTTAATTAATTTATCCATGGTTTCTTTATGATTTTGTGGCAATATTTTTGGTTCAACTTTTAATCAACAAATAAGGCGTGGTTATTTGTTATAACCACGCCTTGATTCTTTTGCATATTTCGCCTGCAAGTTATATTAATAATACCGAAAGAGTGACATAAAACCATGTCATTTTATTGTTCAATCATCGTAAGGGAAAAATAGGGGCCTAAAAAGTCCGCAATGACAATGGTGGGCCCACCTGGGATCGAACCAGGGACCGACCGGTTATGAGCCGGTGGCTCTGCCAACTGAGCTATGGGCCCCAAAAGGCAACATAAAACTGAAATATCTAACTTCAGAAAATATTTTTGTCAAGCTATGTTTGCTCTAAGTTCTCAATAAAACTTTTAAGTTTACGGCTTCTGGTCGGATGCCTAAGTTTTCTCAGAGCCTTTGCTTCTATTTGTCTGATCCTTTCACGGGTGACTGCAAAATCCTGACCCACCTCTTCCAGAGTATGGTCCGCCTTTTCACCAATGCCGAACCGCATACGCAGGACCTTTTCTTCACGCGGGGTCAATGTTGCGAGGACCTTTCTCGTCTGTTCGGCCAGGTTCAGACTCACAGCAGCATCCGAAGGCAACATAAACTTTTTATCTTCTATGAAATCACCGAGATGGCTGTCCTCTTCCTCACCAATAGGCGTCTCCAGCGATATGGGTTCTCTGGCAATCTTTAGAACCTTACGCACTTTGAATAAGGGAATTTCCATTTTTTCCGCTATTTCTTCAGGCGTAGGCTCTCGTCCCAGTTCCTGTACAAGGTACCTGGAAGTACGGATAAGTTTATTAATTGTTTCAATCATATGGACCGGAATCCGAATGGTTCTTGCCTGATCGGCAATGGCCCTTGTAATGGCCTGTCTTATCCACCATGTGGCATATGTACTGAATTTATAGCCGCGACGATATTCGAATTTGTCGACGGCTTTCATAAGACCCACATTTCCTTCCTGTATCAAATCCAAAAACTGAAGACCCCTGTTGGTATATTTTTTTGCAATACTGACCACCAGGCGTAAATTGGCTTTGGTCAACTCACTTTTGGCGAGCTTTGCTCTAAATCGTCCCTCTTCAATACTGGACACAATTCTTTTTAATGTTCTGTTTTTTGCCTTGATGGCATATTCCCTTTCTGCAAGCTGATTCTGAATATTTTTAAGATCTCTATATAATACAGCAATCTCATCTTTGGATAGTTCATTACGGGAACTGAGCCATTTACTAAATTTTTTCTTGGTCTTAAGGTTGGAACGGATCTCTGTTACGGATACATTAAGTGTTTCCGAACACATCAAGATCATTCGATTCATGGAATCCATCCATTCGATTTGCTCCCTGATCAGTTTATCGATTTTATCTAAAATTCCTATTTCAAACCGCCAATCTTTTAGTAGGTCGAAAATTTTTTTATTCCTGCGAGAGATACACCTTCTTATACGACGCTTTTCATCGAGATCCAGATTAGAAGAAAAAAGCTTGTTTCTGTATGCTGTGTTTTCATCATCAATAGCTTTAATTAAATGTACGGTTTTTAAATAATTTTCGATTTGAATCGATTCTTCAACATATGCATCCCCTTCTTCGATCTCCCTGACATCCCTTAATACTCGTCTTGGACGCAACTCACCGTTTTCAATCTTTCGCCCGAGCTCTAAAATGCATTTTACGCCAATGGTCGTATCTATCAGTGCTTTTAAAATTTCCTGTTCACCGGCTTCTATTTCCTTTGCAATAACAACTTCTCCTTCTCTGCTCAAAAGGGTCACCAAGCCCATCTCACGCAAATACATTTTAACGGGGTCGGTTACGGATCCATAATCAGAAACAGAAGTGTCAGAAATCTTGACCTTTTTTACTTTGGCCGGCAACTTGTTCTTTTTTTCGTCTATTATTTCAATATCATGATCATCAAACATAATAAGCGTTTCATCAATCTGTTCGGAAAGAAAATCATCTGGAAGCGCCTTATTAATTTCATCATAGGTTAAAAACCCCCGCTGTTTCCCTTTGAAAATCAATTTTTCAAGAGTCTTTTTTGGAATCTTCTTAATTTTTCCCCGTTTGTTAGCAGATTTTTTTGCCATTGATTTTAGCCTCCTGCAGATTCCCTTCGTTTCTTTTTTTATTTCAACAGCGCCATTTTCTTTTTTTCATTCAACAGCGCCATTTTTTGCTTTTGATTCAATAATTTTGCGAGCAAGTCGAGATCGTTGTCCTTTTCAGCCGCCTTTATCTGTTCTAACAGCTTGTTTTCATTTTTCTTTCGGATCGACTCAAATCGGTTGATAATGCCAATGCAAGCCTCATGATCCCATACATTTTCACCAATTGCCAGAGAGGCGACCATGTTTTTTTGCTCTTTTAATTTAAATAAATCAATTATATCGGATACTTGTAATTTCGAGTCATCCTTGTGCGTTAAAAGCGTCTGGCCGATCGATTTTAAGGCGTTATTTTCAAAAAGATCGAGTATATTCCGATCATATATTTCGGATAAAATTTGCGGGAATTGAAGCATCATTGATATGATCTGGCGCTCCAGCTTATCCCATTTGCCTTGAAAGACTTTTTCTTGAGCCTTATCCGGAACACCTGTTTTGCGATGACCGCGTCCCAAATCAGTGTTTGCACGAATTGGCCTTTTTGCTCTATCCCGATTTCGAACCGATATTTTCCTGATCTTTTCAAGAACAGCGGATTCATCAATGTGTATACACTCGGCAAGTTCTTTGATATATAACGATCTTCGTATGTTATCACTAATTGACCACAGAGCATCTTCCATATCTGAAATTATACGAATCTTTCCCTCAATGGAAAGTCCGTGCTTTTTTACGGCAGAATCCATGAGAAAGGGAATGATATCCTTCGCTTTTGAAACGAGATCCAAAAAGGCTTCAACCCCGAATTCGGATATATATGAGTCCGGATCATATCCATCCGGTAAAATAAGAATTTGAGCATTAATATATGCTTTGTCAAATACTTCTATGCTTTTTTGAGAGGCCTTGATACCGGCATCGTCCGAGTCAAATACCAGTATTACCCTGCCATCTTTACCGATAAAACCTTTTAGAAGTTGAGCATGTTCGGCGGTAAGGGACGTACCTAAAGTGGCAACTGAATCTTGAAGACCCTGCTGATGAAGTGCTAATAGATCAAAATATCCCTCAACGATGAAGACCCTTTCATTCTCCCTGCATTTCATTTTTGCCAAGTGCAAACCGTATAAGGAACGGCCTTTATGATATACGGGTGTTTCCGGAGAATTGAGGTATTTTGGCAGGGAGTCATCCATTACCCGGCCACCAAAACCGGTCACCTGCATGTTTAAATCAAAGATTGGGAATATGATACGATCCCTGAAACGATCATAAAAACCACTCTTTTCTTTTCTTGGGACAATCAGGCCGGCTTTTTCAACAAGATCAAGGGAAATATTCTTTTTTGTAAAAAACCGTAACAGGTTTTCCCACCCTTCGGGTGCGTATCCTAAATAAAATTTATCGAGTATCTCTTTGTTTATCCCCCGTTTCTTAAGATATTTTATTGCCCGTCTTCCCGAAATATCATCAAGAAGTTTCTTACGAAAAAACTCCATGGCCTGTCTGTTGGCGGCAAAAAGACTTTCCCTTTGGCTCATTCGCCGTTTTTGCTCCGGAGACATTGTAGTGGTCGGGATGTTGATTCCATATCGTCCGGCAAGTATTTTGGCTGCGTCAGGAAAAGACATGCCGTCGTGTTTCATAAGAAAACTAAAAACATTCCCACCTGCAGCACACCCGAAACAATAGAATATCTGTTTTTCCGGGCTAACGGTGAAAGACGGGGTTTTTTCCGAATGGAACGGACATAGGCCAACATAGTTCTTCCCGGTCTTTTTCAGAACCACAACTTCCGAAATTACCTCAACGATATCAGCGGTATTCTTAATTTCTGAAACTTTATCTTCAGGAATATAAATTGTCAAAAAGACCAACCCCCATCGTTATGAAACCGGAATAACTGACAATAATGGAAGGATCGTAAATGGGATGAAGTTTTGCACATGTTCGCATGTGCTTAATATGTGCTTAAGTTGAAATAATCGAAGATCAGTATCTGTTCTATAAATAAGTTCCATCAAAAATTAAGCGGTAATAATCAAAGTTTTCAAAGATTAAACCTAAATTTTAATGATTAAAGTCAAATTTGTCAAGAATTTTATTGGTATTTTAATCAATCAAGTTAAGGGCTTCGCCACAATTAGCCTCCGGCCCTTAGGGCCTACGCCTCGGAAGGAATGGTGGAAGGCCGAGATAATGTAATATTGGGTTAATGGTAAAATCTGCTATTTTGCAATTTCAATAGCCTCTTTAAGATTCAGACTTCCGCTGTATAACGCTCTACCGGTAATAACTCCCACAACCCCAGCTTCTTTTAACGGTAGTATATTTTTAATGTCTTCTATTGTTGAAACACCGCCGGAAGCAACCACAGGAATGGAGACAGCTTCTGCCAGACGTCGGGTTTCATCAATGTTTGGACCGGTCTGCATCCCATCCCTGTGAATGTCTGTAAAATTGATCGCGGCGACACCGCAATCCTCAAACTGTTTTGCAAGATCCACTGCCTTTATTTTTGTGGTTTTTGTCCATCCCTCAATTGCAACAAGCCCGTTTCGCGCATCGATACCCACAACAATCCGGCCGGGGAATGCCTTGCATGCGTCTTTCACGAAATTCGGGTTTCGAATCGCTTGAGTGCCAATAATGACCCTTCGAACCCCAAGATCCAGGAGCAATCCAACCGTTTTTTCATTCCTGATTCCACCACCCACCTGAATATGCGCAACGACACGCTCTATGATCTTCCTTATGGAATTTAAGTTCTGCGGACTTTTTTCAACCGCACCGTCAAGATCAATCACATGGATAATTTCCGCACCTTCATCTTCCCACCTTTTTGCCATGGCTGCAGGATCATCTGAAAATACCGTTTCTTCGTCCATACGCCCCTGAAGAAGTCTCACACATTTTCCATTTTTTATATCAACCGCAGGGATAATAATCATTCTGAAATATTTTCCTAGTGAAGTTTCGTGTTTTGTTAATACCTGAAGATCCTCATTAATTTTCATGAAAAGTTCAGGTAATAAGTTTACTGTGTTGGTTCGGCTTTATTTGAGACAGGAAAGGTTTTAAGAATATTTTTTAGACCGGACTCGGCCATCTCATTTGCGGTAATCCATTTGGCCTTTCTTTGCAAAAAGGAGCCAAGTTGAAAAAGGTTTTCAGATAACGGGCGTTGAGTTTCATCAAAATGATCACTCCATAATAAATGACCATCTGCCACCCGGATGAGATGGATATTGAATGCCACAGAGGCTGGCAGATCCACGGAATATTTGCCTCCCACACGTTCTCTGAAACGAAAAATATACCCTGACAATACTGAATCGGCCTTCAGGGCACGCCCTGTTTCTATCAACAAATTTCGTTCCGACAACTTTTTTTTATCCTCTGATAACAGATCCGACACAACTCCCCGAGACTGACTTGCGGGTATCAGCTCAATATCTTTGCGATCCTTCAATAAAACAAACAACTGTTCCGTGAGCATATTATCTGCATCTTCAGCAACCTTTCCTGTCATGAAAACCTTTCCAGAGATCGGACAACGGACATTCATATTTTCACCATACACCGCGGACATATTTTTAAAGGGAAAAATTAGAATTTTTTCTACGCCTGATTTCTGGAGCATATTTTCCTTGACCACAATATTGTTTCTGCATCCCGGCAAAAACAGTATCACCGTTAAAAGAAAAAATTTAATCCATACGGCTGTTTTATTTTTCAATTTGTTTTTAACCATTATTACAAAACACCTTTGGAAGATCGAATGCCCTTTAAGCGATCATCAAAAGAAGTTGCCTGATCCAGAGCCCTTGCCACAGTTTTGAAAATAGACTCGAGAATATGATGTTCATTTTCTCCATAAAGAACATTCACATGGAGATTCATTCCGCTCCGGTTTGAAAATGCCCGTAAGAATTCCTTTGTAAGAGACGTGAAATTATTCCCTCCCACACCAGCTTTTTGGGGAACATTATAAACCAGAAAGGGGCGTTTAGACAAATCAACCGCAACGGAAGATAAAGCGTCATCCATGGGTGTAACAGAATGGCCGAATCGTTTTATTCCTTTTCTATCGCCGAGAGCCTTGTCAAAAGCATCCCCCAAGACAAGACCCACATCTTCGATCGTGTGATGGAAATCAACATCAATATCTCCGGTGGCAACAATGGAAAGATCAAAAAATCCATGAACGGTAAAAAGTGTCAGCATATGATCAAAAAAAGGGATTCCTGTGGATATTTTATCTTTGCCGCTGCCGTCTAAATTCAGCTCCAAAGTAATTCGTGTCTCTTTTGTTTCGCGTTCAATTTTAGCAGTACGTTCCATAATTTTATTGTTCCTTAATTGTATGTTTCCCTTTTGGACTTCGCGATGCACTTACGGCAAACGCACGGGTATTTATCACTTTCTATCTCCCTTTTATCTCTAAGTTATCTTCAGCCCACCAATCAGCTTTTGTGACATAATTTGTGAGTAAGAAATATGTCACAGTGACACGATCTGTGACTAAAATCAGCAGTAAAAATAAACTAAAAGGTAACACATTGCAAGAATTATTATTTTCAAGGCAGAAACAAATTTCTTTATGGAAATATGACTCAATTATATTTTAAGTTTCTGGCTGATCTGACGATATATAATTAGAACAATGGGCACTATCAGTAAGTTATGTAAATTTTGAAACGGTAAGATTATGGGCGTTATAAATTTAGCGGAGTTAAAACCTGGCATGGCGTTAGCTGAAGACTTGCGAGATCGTAATGGCCGCTTTCTATTGGCTAAAGGCACAAGACTGACATTAAAACATCTAAGGATCCTTAAAATATGGGGAGTCATCGAGGTTAATATAGAAGGAATTTCACAAAAAAATGTGGAATCAAATACCGGAGCCCAAATAGACCCGGCCATTATGGAAACAGCTGAAAAGGAAATCCGTGAACGTTTTGTGCACACTGACTTGGATCATCCGGCAACTCGCGAATTATTTCGCCTCTGCACTCTGCGAAAAGCTGAGGAACTAGATATAACGGATTCAGAAGCAAAACTCGAACATCATGACTCTTATGAAAGAAATATGGATGCAAATGAAATCTTGGAGGATACAACAACCGAGATGAGTCCTCTTGAATTTATCCGAGATGATATCAGCCTTTCAACATTACCCGATATATTTATACGAATCAAAGAAACTATAAATGATCCTAAGAGTTCAGCCAGAGATATTGCCGAAGCGATCAGCAAAGACACGAATATCTCTGCTAAGCTTTTGAAATTAGTCAACAGCGCATTTTACGGTTTCCCATCTAAGATAGATACCATATCACGAGCAGTGGCCATTGTGGGGACAAAACACCTGAGCATCTTGACATTCGGAATATATATTATCAATGCGTTTAAGAATATTTCTTGGGACCTCATTGATATGAAATCGTTCTGGGAGCATAGTATTGTCTGCGGAACTATTGCCCGGATTTTGGCGAGTCATAAAAATATTCAAAATACAGAACGCTTATTTGTGGCCGGCTTACTTCACGATATTGGCCGTCTTGTTTTTTATAATTCCACTTCCATTAATGCGAGGAACATCATTTTGAAAGCTCGTAATAGTCATAGTCTGTTATATGAGATAGAACATGAAATCATGAATTTTGACCACACAGAACTAGGAAAGTTAATTTTAAAAAAATGGAAATTACCGATGTCCCTGGAAAACATTGTTAAATACCATCATTATCCTATGCTTTCTAACGATCCTCTGGAACCCGCTATAGTACATCTGTCAGATATCATGACAAACGCCTTGGATATGGGTTCCAGCGGAGAACGATTTGTGCCCCCATTGGATCAGGATGCATGGACATGTATTGGCCTGTCTCCAAATATTTTGTCCCTTACCATAAAACAAATGGAACATCAGGTTCGGGAACTAGTTAAATTTCTGGTTTCAGATGAGCGCTAAACACAAAACAGAAAGAGCAATCACATATGACAAGGATCGTATCCAGTATCTGGAGGAGCGCATCCAGTATCTCGAAGAAGTCAATCGTCATACTCTAGATGCACTGGAGATGGCAGCCTCCATTGGGGATTTTCAACCCAATATCAACAAACTCCAGGACACATCTGTCCTTTTAAGTGAAACCATATCACGGATACAGCGCTTGATCCAGTTCCAGGCGATAGCTTTCTTTTTAGTGGATGAGGAGACCAACGACATTTTTCTCGCTAAGGCAGAACCAAAAAATAACAGTCCTTATATCCAGAATGAGGTTGATTTTTTGATTGAGAATGGCATCTACGCCTGGGCTTTGATGGAAAGAAGGGCTGTTATTGTCTCCTCAAAAGACAATGAAAAGAGAATAATTCTCCATGTTATGGCCACTAGGTCCAGGATCAAGGGCATGTTCGTCGGTTTAATGGGAAAAGACGCCGACATCCCGGACATATCTTTATCCCTGCTTTCGATTATTTTGTTGAATAGTGCCAATGCCATTAAAAGCTTTGAATTGTACAATATGATCCGAGGGAGGGAGGAGGCGCTCAAGCAAGCTTACGAGAAACTAAAAAATACCCAGGCTCAGCTAGTCCAATCCGGCAAGCTGGCTTCCATAGGCCAACTGGCAGCCGGGGTTGCTCATGAGATCAATAACCCCATTACCTTTGTCATGTTAAACGCACCGATCTTTGAGAAGGTCTGGAACAGCGTTACCCCCATCTTAGATAAGTATTGCCGGACAAACGGAGATTTCCGGGTCAGCGGCATGAGTTACACCCAATTGCAAGAACGGGTGCCTCTTCTCTTGAAGGACATTAAGGAAGGGGCCATGCGCGTCAAGCGAATTGTTGAGAACCTCAAAGATTTTTCACGGCAAGGACCATCTGATTTGACCGATAGGGTGGATGTTAACAGTACGATAAAGGCGGCTGTGGAACTTGTCTCGAACCAGATCAAGAAGTCCACCGACTATTTTGAAGTGGAATACGGCCTGGATATACCCAGGTTCAAAGGCAATACCCAGCGAATTGAACAGGTCATCATCAACCTTTTGGTCAACGCCTGCCAGGCCCTTCCGGATAAAGAGCGCTCGATCCAAATCTCCACGGCATACGATAAAAAAGCGAGTAGCGTGTTGGTCCAGGTCCGCGATCAAGGTGTGGGCATGTCTGCCGAGGTGCTTCAAAGGATCAAGGACCCGTTCTTTACAACCAACCGCGAATCGGGCGGCACAGGCTTGGGGCTGGCCATTTCAGAAAGTATTATAGAAGACCACGGCGGGACCATGAAGCTTGACTCAAGCCCGGGCAAGGGTACTACTGCCACGGTCAGCCTGCCGGCAAATCCCTCATCGGAAGGCAGAAATCGAGACGAGGAGGTAAAATGAACGAGGCACTTAATCCTTCCTATCCGATCATGGTAGTTGATGACGAAGAAGCAATTCTGTTGGCCATGGACACCGCTTTGCGTATGGCCGGCATGAACAACATCATCACAAGTAAAGACGGCAGAGAGGTCATGGATATCCTTTCCAGGCAGAAGATCGAAGTCATGCTCCTGGATCTGACCATGCCACACATTCATGGTGAGGACATCCTTAGAATGGTCACCCGAGATTTCCCGGAAATTCCAATTATTATCGTCACCGGGACGGTTGATGTGGAGACTGCAGTCCAGTGCATGAAATCAGGTGCATTCAATTATTTGGTTAAGCCTGTAGAAGAAGGCTGTATGGTCACCGCTGTAAGTAATGCCATTGCTTTTCGGGAATTGAAGCGGGAAAACATGAGTCTCAAGCAGCGAATTCTTTCCGACACCCTAGAACATCCCGAAACCTTTGCCGGGATTATCACAAACAACAAAAAGATGATCTCGCTTTTTCGATATGTCGAGGCCATCGCCCGGACATCACAGCCGGTACTAATCACAGGGGAAACAGGCGTGGGAAAGGAGCTGATCGCCGGAGCAATCCACGCTCTCAGCGGCAAGGGCGCCTTTACGGCGGTCAATGTAGCCGGATTGGATGATCACGTCTTTTCGGACACCCTTTTCGGGCACGTCAAGGGGGCCTTTACAGGTGCCGACAGTAATCGTGAAGGAATGTTGGAACAGGCATCCGGCGGCACGTTCTTTCTGGACGAGATAGGCGAACTTAGCCCGGCATCACAGGTTAAACTATTGCGGCTACTACAGGAGGGCGAGTACCTGCCATTGGGTCTGGACCACCCCAGACACACCAATGCTCGAATTCTGGCAGCCACCAATCGGGATCTTTGGTCTCTCCAGGAAGCAGGTAAATTTCGCAAGGATCTATTCTATCGACTCCAAACCCACCACATCCATATCCCGCCCCTTCGAGAGCGTATGGATGATATCCCGCTTCTGGTGAATGATTTCTTGGCAGAAGCGTCACGTGTCGTCAACAAAAAGAAGCCCACCCCGCCCAAGGAGTTGTTCACGCTTTTAAGAACATACTCCTTTCCCGGGAATGTCAGAGAATTGCGGTCCATGATCTTTGACGCTGTGAGCACACATACGTCCAGAATTCTTTCCATGAAGGCGTTCAAGTCTCACATTGCCCGGAAAGGGGAAAGGGTTGTTCTAAGAAAATCCGATCCGGAAAAGACCCCCCTTATCACGTTTTTCGGAGAGTTGCCTACCTTGAAGGAAGGGACTGAGCTGATCGTGGCCGAGGCACTAAAGCGGGCCAATGGCAACCAGTCCGTCGCCGCCCAATTACTGGGCATATCACAACAGGCCCTGAGCAAACGCCTTAAGAATTCCGCTGTCTAATCCGCCTCTTGTCCCAAAGCCTACAACTTTGGTTGTAACCACAACTTAATTTGTAACCGCTTAAAACCCTGCCATAGCAAGGCTTAAGCCGGTTTCAAGCAGGATCACTTACAACTTAAGTTGTAAGTTTTCCCCAACCCATCCCTGGCCTGTCAAATCTAAAACAGTCGCCATTTCAATAGGTTAGAATAATAAATTTCGATTAGGCACAGCTTTTGCTTTGATAATAAGGCAAGAATTCAAGATTATTCCTAAACAGAACGGGAGAGTGTGAGAATGAAACGTATCCTTTTAGCCGAAGACGAGGCGCCCACCCGTCGGTCAATTAGCATTGTGCTGAATAATGCAGGTTACTGTCTTGAGGAAGCAAAAGACGGCCTGGATGCTCTGGAGAAACTGTTCGCCTCCCAAAGCAATTCATATCCAATTGATCTCCTGCTTGCCGATATATTCATGCCGGGAATGACCGGCCTGGAATTAATAGATGAGATTCAAAAACAAGGACTGGCTTTGTCAATCGTGGTTATCACCGGCTACGCCGATGACAGGATGAAGGCACAACTGTTGCGTCGGGGTTGTTCGCATTTCATTGCTAAACCGTTTGAGCCTGGTGAGTTGCTTGAATGTGTGGCACAGGTTCTTATGGAGGAAAAGCCGATTCATGCGGATAGTGATGAAAAAATCAGACGACAAATAAAAGATGGAAATAGGATGTGAAAAACGGCCGAATTAGATAAAACAATATTCCAGACATTAAAAGGGAACAAGGAGATTATAATATATGTTTACCGAACACATAAATATTTTAGGCGAATGTTCCAAAGATATTTTAATAAAGATGGCAAATATTGATATTGGCAGCGTGAAAATTAGAAAAGATGAACACCTGAAAGCAACTTATTCAATTGCGCACACCATACAATATAACGATTTTGATGAAACTTTTGCTATTTCAGTTGCTTCCGCAATTGCTGAAAACTTAGGACTAACACCCATCAAACAATTTGACGAAACAGCGGCAGATATTATTAACGAGTTCTTGAATACCGTGGTGGGACACACGATTTCAGAATGGGATAAAAAAGGTTTGAATGTCCGATTCAGCCCTACGGTCTCACTCAAAAATAAGAGCATAAACATATCTGATGCTCTCTATACCGAAGCCTATTTGATTATCCCAGAGTTTTCGCAAAGACTTATGATCCATGATAAGAAAACCAATTGTTTGACCATAATGGTCACTTTTACGAAAACCATGGAAAACAAACCACTGCAAAAGCGCATTTTGGTGGTTGACGATTCAGCAGTGATAAGAAACATAATCACCAAGGCTTTTGAGAAATCAGGTTTTAAAGTAGAACAGTCGAAGGATGTTCAGGAGGCAATAGAAAAATACGAAATTTTCAAATTTTCAAACCAGACCTTTCGATAATAGATCTTGTCATGCCTAAGAAAGGAGGATTGGATGCAATAATTGAAATTCAGAAATCCGATCCGGAAGCGAAACTTGTTATGTTTACCTCATCATCAAGAAAAGACGAAGTTGTGGCGGCAAAAATTAAATGTTTTGTCCTACATTATCAAACCATTAAAAATAGAAAATTTCTTAGCAAAAATAAAAGAACTCTTTGAATAAATAGATTAAACATGAACTCGATAGAAAAAAGGAGATGAACAATGTCGGAAACAGCAGGAATAATGGACCAGGCAGCAAAGGCAATGGCAAAAAGGGAGGGCAAATACCTGACCTTTATGCTGGCGGACGAGGAATGCGACATCGGCATCCTGAAAATTAAGGAGATCATCGACATGATGCCGATCATCACTATTCCTCAAATGCCAGAGTTTGCGAAAGGGGTCATTAACCTGCGTGGCAATTATATCTTGGTAATTGATTTGAGGTCAAGGTCGGGAGAGGATACTGTCGATAACAATGAGTGGTCCCGCATCATTGTGGTGGAAGTTGAAGGCCGGTCAGGAATCGTTCAGGTCGGAATGGTAATCGATAGGCGCCACGATCAAAACAGAGGGGAATATCCGGGCCATGTATATGCGTGAATCCAACATTGAAGCATACGGGGATGTTGTTATTGAGAAGGAAATTATTGATTCTAAAATACATACCAGCGGTGCATGCATTGTTAAGCGAGGTCCGGTTTTTTCCTCCACGGTTGCGGTCAAGAAAGGGATACGTGCAATTCAGATCGGTTCTGAAATATCAAGGCCGTGCAATCTGACAGTCAGTGTGGATGAAAGAATAAAGAACGAGATAAATATTATAAAGGAAGCCATACTTTTGAAAATAGAAGAGCATAAAGAATTTGAGAGCCGTTTGGAAGAAATTAAGGATGAACCGGAAAAAGTCGAAATCCAAATTGCCGAAATGGCACAAGTACAAGACAGATTAATGGTAAAAAGAAGGGATATTGAAAACCAAATCAAAGAACTTGAAAAGGCAGGAAATAAAGCACGGATAGCAGATGCTGAGGAAGAACTAAAAGAATTGGATTCAGAAATAAAAACAGTGGAAGAAGATCTTGACAAACTTTTCAATAAACAGGACCAACTTCCGGAAGAGATATCTGATATTCAGAAAAAGATCACAGATTCCAAAGCAGAAGTTAAAAAAATGAAGGATAAGATTTCAGAGATTACTGAATGGTCGAACGAAGAAAAGGGAATTCCAGAGGTTAGAGTTAACGGTGTGATTTTTCAGGACACTGCTATCAATGGAATTTATTCTTCATTGATCTTAAAACAAGAATTAAAAAATGTCCTCATCAAGGAGCAAAAGATCTATGGTCCTGATGATATGTTGGAGTGGAAGATAAAGATCTCACAACTTAAATGATGCGAGACAACAAAGTTTGTTATTATTAACATGATTATTTGAATGAAAATATGTTGAAAACTAAATAAGATATTTGGCGGCTGATTTTCGGTTGTGCACTGTTTCTATATTTTACTTTGTGACCATGGAGGATAGATATCGAAGCATGTTTTGAAGGCAAATCCGATTAAAAATTGATCTTAAGGTATGTTTTATCGCCGTTTACGGGCAACCATATTTCTTAGAAACAGCCATCACGGAGAACCGGTTATGATAGACTTAAACGAAATGACAGTACTGATTGTAGATGACATCATCACCATGTGCAAATCACTCCATCGCATGGTATTAAACATCGGGTATGGGGAAAAATTTTTATATGCCCATAATGGAAAAGAAGCTTTGCGGATCTTGCGGGAAGAGTCCATTGATTTAGTCTTGATGGACTACAATATGCCCGAGATGTCCGGGGGAGATGCATTGAGACATATTCGGGTGGAAAGGAATTTAAGAGATATACCGGTAATTATGATTACGGCTCAGGTATACAGGGATTATGTGGCCGAAGCTGCTGAATCCTATATTGATGCCTATATATTAAAGCCCCTCACCATGAAGGTATTAGAGGCCAAGATTTTCGATGTCGTTGAAAAGGCCAACAATCCTCCTCCATTTGTCGCCCATCTTAAAAAAGCAATGTATTTTGAAGATGAAGGCGATATAGATGCGGCTATCAATGAAGCAAAACTGGCCATGGAAGCGAAACCGGGCACATCAAGAGCCGTCCGTGAATTGGGCTATTACTATTTTAAAAAGAACGCGTTTAAAGAAGCTGAACAGTGGTTATTGAAGGCCGCCGAGATGAATTGTCTGGATGTGTTCGCTTTTCATAACCTTGGAGAGCTTTATCTCAAACTGAACGACATCGAAAAGGCGCACCATTATTTTGATAAAGCCATGCAGATCAGTCCACGCCAGATAGATCGAGGAATTAAATTCGGGAAAACTCTGGTTCAGAGAACAATGGTCCCAAAAGCCGTTCGGGTATTTAATGATGCTATCAAATTGTCAGGAAATTCTATAGAACTGCGGGAGGAAATTGTCGACTTTTGTATTGAGAACGATGCAAACGAATATGCTGCCTCCCTTTTAGAGTCCATTGTCATGGAACTGCCGAATCGAACGGATCTATTCTTTAAATTGGGGAAAACCTTGGAAAGTGTGGGCGACATCAAAAAGGCATTGGAGTATTTAATCAGAGCGGAAAAAATCAATAAAGAAAACCTGGAAATTAAAATCCACCTTGCCAAAGATTATCTGACTTTAGGTAAACCTATTTGGGCTGAAAAAGTCCTGAAGAGGATACTTAAGATTGACCCAAACCACGAAGAAGCCAAAGAGCTTATTAGACATTGTGTTAAAGAGTGAGCTTTAATGGGGGAGGAACCAATGACGAACGATAAGAGATTGCTTGAAGTTTTAATAAAAATTAATGCGATCTCCAACGACAGGAGCTTCGATTTCGGGCAGAAGCTGCAACATATTATCATTGAAATTGTTCGGTACATGCACGTCAAAAGCGGATCTATAATGCTTGTAAAAGGATCTAAGAATCTCGAAGTGGTTGCCTCAACAAACGCTCAATTGATAGGGATAAATCAACGTCTTGATGAAGAATCTCCTTCCTCGTGGGTTTTCAAACATAAAGACAGTTTGTATGTAAAAGATATTTCCAAGAGCGATATTTTCCCGATGAGGTTTGATCACTACGAAGGGTGTGCGTTGCTTCTGGTGCCTATTAAAGACAATAATAAAGTTATTGGCATTTTGACCGTGACGGATAAGATCGGTGAGGATTATTTCCAGAAAGAGGAACAGGAAGCCCTTTTAATTATAGCAGGTCAAGTCATCAGCGCTCTTGAAAATAAACGCCTGGCAAAATCTTTAAAAATGAAAAAACGAACGCTTCAGAAAAAGAACCTTCAATTAAAGAAGTTGGAAAAACTGAAAACGGACTTCTACAATATGTTAATCCACGATTTAAAAGGGCCGATTTCGGAATTAATAGCGAATCTTGACATCCTTTCTTATACGGTTTCCGATGAAAATGAGGAATATGTCGAAGCTGCCAAAACCGGGTGCGGCACATTATACTCGATGGTGTCCAATATGCTGGATATTGTGCAACTTGAAGAAGACAGGATCAAGTTGATCTATGAGAAAATTTTCCCACAAGATCTAATAAAGGAAGCTCTGGTGAGGCTGTTTGGGCTTTTCAAGATCAAAAAACTTACTTTTGTAGAAAATTTTCCATCAAGTAAAACCTCTAACTTTTTCTGGGGCGATCGAGGCCTTCTGCTCAGGGTTCTACAAAATCTCTTGACGAACGCCATCAACTATTCACCGTATAATGAAATCATTGAGGTGGGTTATGAGTATTTGAAATCTCAGGAAATTAATTTTTTCATCAAAGACAAAGGCCCGGGTATTCCTCCCGAGCACCATAAATCCATTTTTGAGAAATATTTCCAACTTAACAAAATAAGTGACGGCCAAGTTTATACCACCGGCTTAGGGCTGACCTTTTGTAAAATGGCTGTGGAGGCCCACCGAGGAAAAATTGGGGTGGAAAGTGAGAGCCTGAAGGGAAGTCGCTTTTTCTTTATCCTACCTGTAGAAAGGGCTATTCTTAGCTAACCTGAGTTAATGTAATGTATGTTGTTCAACCAGTAATCCGAATTTTTTATTAAGAATTAATAATACATTGCAAATGATTTCATAAAAAGGGTTTTTATCATGAAAAAGAAAATTCTGGTGGTTGACGATAATCGAGCGATATTAGATTATATGAATAATTTGTTAGGGGGAGAAGGACATCAGGTTATCACTGCTGAAGATGGATTTTATAACTTTTAGGAGGATCATAATGAACCGGAAAAAAAGAGTCTTATTTTTCGCAACAACCTTGTTATGCATAGCGGCAATGTTGGGAATGATCTCCTGGGGTTCTGCCTTTGGAGCCGATTTTCCCGAAATCAAGAAAAGAGGAGTACTGCGTCATCTTGGCGTACCCTATGCCAACTTTGTCACCGGGAGCGGGGACGGTATGGATGTGGAATTGGTCAAGCGTTTTGCCGAACATCTGGGTGTGAGATACGAGTATGTCAAAACCGACTGGGAAAATGTGATCGGAGACCTTACCGGTAAAAAGGTACAGGCCAGAGGCAATAATATTGATATTCTTGGTGAAGTACCTGTCAGAGGAGATGTTATTGCCAACGGCCTAACTAAAATACCCTGGCGACAGAAAATAGTGGACTATTCAACACCCACTTTTCCCACGCAGGTCTGGCTGGTCGCGCGGGCGGATTCGACCATAGAACCGATCAAACCCACTGGCGACATTAACAGGGACATTGCCCAGGTAAAGGAATTGCTTAAGGATCGCTGCGTTTTGGGGAAAGCTAAAACGTGCATCGATCCCTCCTTGTATCGTCTCAAAGAAACTGGAGCGGAAGTCAAACTGTTTAGCGGAAACCTTAATGAACTGGCTCCAGCTGTCATCAAAGGCGAAGCCGAAGCCACTATTTTAGATGTGCCTGATGCGCTGATTGCCCTGGAAAAGTGGCCCGGCAAGCTTAAGGTGATCGGCCCTATTTCTTCCATGCAGGAGATGGGCGTCGCGTTTGCTAAAACATCTCCTGAGCTGCGGAAGGCCTTTAACCGGTTTTTCGAAAAGTGCAAAGCGGACGGGACGTATCAACGCCTTTTGAAGAAATACTATCTGGGTGTGTTCATGTACTATCCAGCCTTTTTTGAGAAAATGTAGCTGAGGATATCGGAGTTCTCTGTAAAGGAGTTATCATGAAGATTCACCCGTTCAGGGTATTTGCCGGAAAGCGAAATCTGGCCGCACTCACCATAGGCCTGGTTCTGTTTCTATACATAGGTTTTCTGATTACCAGCAATTATCTATCCCAGATCGATCTTCAGAAAACCGCTCTGGAGAAATTGAGGCGGGATACGGAAAAACTTGCCATGTCGGTGAGCTATTTCTGTGCAGAGAGAAAAATTGACCTTAAGAACCTGTCTGAAAACAGAGCCATTTCGGTATATTTTGAAAACAAAGCCCTGGGAATGTCTATGGAGTACGGCCTAAAGGCCAGCCTGAATGCCATAAGATACCAGTTTGATCGTCTCATGGAAGAAAAAAAGTTTGCCGGTAAAAGGATTTATCCCCGGGTAACTTTTATCAGGCCCCATGGGGAATTACTTGTGGATACCGGTCTTATAAACCTTGAGCAGGATCAAGGACGTAACTGGAATGAATTTCTTACTCCGGACAACCGCGATGTGACTTTCATTTACAAGCACAATCCACAGATTCCCATGATGATTGTTACCATCCCATATTTTTTTAAAGGCAGTTTTGCCGGTCAGCTCGTAGCCTGGGTCCATCTTGTAGATGTTTACGAACATTTCGTCAAAAAAAGCGGACCTGGTAATGGACTTACCAGTTTCATCTCTATTAAAGACCATCTTCGATCTACAGAGTATATGCTGACCAAGTTTTCCCCTCTCAGCCTGTCTGAGCTTATGAATATAGAAATGGGGAAAACTCGCCGTCTTGAGGTGACCGATCACACGGGAATTAAGAGGGACATGATTATTATTCGGGTTCCGATCAAGGGAACCCCTTTCTCCCTAACCAGGGCTATGCCGGCTTCAGATATATTAGGACGCAGATCGCCTTTTCATCTTCTTGTGGCAATGGCGGTGTTATCGATAGCCGTTCTGATCGGGATGATGATTTTTTGGCGGGTCACCACAAACAATCTGGTTCTCGAGGCTCGCTTCGAAGAGGCGTCTAAACGGAGACAGGAAATCGAAGAAAAAAACAGACAGCTTGAGCAGGAAATCAACGAGCGCAAACAGGTCGAGGAGTTGCTGCGCAAAGCGCATGACGAACTGGAACGGCGGGTGAAAGAGCGTACTATCGAATTAATGGAAGCAAATGAACAACTGAAGGGAGAAATTGAAGAGCGCAAGATAGCAGAGGAAGAGAAGACCAAACTCCAGTCTCAACTCCAACAAGTCCAAAAAATGGAATCCATCGGCACACTCGCAGGCGGCATTGCCCATGACTTCAACAACATGCTGGGGATAATAGTGGGTAATACTGAACTGGCAATGGATGATGTTCCGGAGTGGAATCCGGCAAGGCACAATTTGGAAGAGATTCGTACTGCCAGCATGAGCGCCAGAGATGTGGTCAAGCAAATCTTGGCCTTCAGCCGCCAAAGTCCACAGCAAATGAAACCGGTCAGGATTAGCCCGATTATCAAAGAATCTCTTAAGTTATTGCGATCTTCAATTCCAAAAACAATCGAAATTCACCAGAATATTTCAAGCAAGTCAGATACCGTCCGTGCAGATCCAACCCAAATAAATCGAGTGCTCATAAATCTTTGCACCAATGCCGCCCATGCCATGGGAGAAAAAGCGGGTGTCCTGGAGGTTAGCCTTGAAGATATTGAAATGGATGAGGATTCTGCAATTCATTATTATGACTTATCCTCTGGGAAATATGTAAGACTGACGGTAAGTGACACAGGTCATGGTATTGAACCCAAGACCTTGGAACGGATATTCGACCCATATTTTACCACTAAGAAATTAGGTGAAGGTTCGGGGATGGGGCTTTCTGTGATCCATGGCATAGTCAAAACCCATGGCGGTGGTATCTCAGTAAGTAGTGAACCAGGAAAAGGAACTGTCTTTCATGTACTTTTTCCCTGCATTGAAGATGAGCCGGAACCGGAAGTTGATGTTGCGGTTGAGATTCCCAGGGGCAAGGAAAGAATACTTTTTGTTGACGATGAAAAGGCCATGGTCGATGCAATTCAACCGATGATAGAACGCCTGGGTTATAAAGTGAATTCAAGGACGAGCAGCATTGAAGCCCTGGAGGCCTTTCGTGCAAATCCTCGTAGATTCGATCTGGTCATTACCGATTTTACCATGCCCAATATGACAGGTATGGAACTGGCTAAAGAACTCTTAAAATTGCGGTCTGATATACCTATAATTCTTTGTACCGGGTATAGTGAACATATAAATGAAGATAAAGCCAAAGGAAGCGGGATTCGTGCTTTTGTTATGAAGCCTGTTGTTTTGGATGAAATCGCTAACACGATCCGAAAGGTGCTGGATCAGGTAAAAAAGTAATTGTAACTTACATTTGGCTTTAAAAAGGGAGACAATTTATGGGGTCTAACACCATAATGGTAGTTGATGACGAAAAAAAGGTGTTAAATGTAATCGAAAGGGTTCTCAGAAAAGAAGATTACGATATACACTGTGTTACCTCGGCGACCAACGCACTAGATTCAATCGAAGAAATCAAACCACAGGTTATCCTCTCTGATCGCCGTATGCCTCATATGGAAGGATTAGATTTTTTAATTCGAGTAAAAGAAAGGTATCCCAAGTGCTATTGCGTTTTGATGACAGGATACCCATATATACCTGAAAGCGTACAACATGCCTTACAGAAAGGTGATATTGATCTTGTTATTAAAAAACCAATTGATAACGACGCATTAATCGCTAAAATTAGAGAAGCATTTAAAGATAGACAATAGGGTTCTTCTCTACAAATCGAGGGATAGACCATAATTCATGTAAGACTTCACTCAATTCACAGGGAAGCTTAATTCTAAGATGCCAAGTTTTGACCTGTTTGATCAAGTAAAATTTGCAATTCCGATAGGGTGTTACTATAAAAAAGGCACCTTTTATGACTAATTTTGTGACTAACCAAGCCAAAACGGTGCCTTTTTACTCAATATACCCTTTTTAACTAATTGAGCTTATTGAGGTTTATTTGATCAAAGTGGAGATGAAGGGAATCGAACCCTCGACCTCGGCGTTGCGAACGCCGCGCTCTCCCGACTGAGCTACATCCCCACAAAACAGTCACTATCTCATATCAAATTGTTTCAGACCGGTCAATTTAAAAAAGTTATTCATAATATTTTGATCTTTTTAAAACTTGCATTATTGTTCTATAAAAATTAAGAAGCTTATGTTATCAATTGTGATTTTCATAAAAAAGGGAATTTATGACACATAAGATTATATTAAATGACGCCTTTAAGCGTTTTACCCTGGACCAGGATAAAATATTCTCACCCGGAGAAACGGTCAGAAGATTCAAGGAAAAATTAAAAAAAGTTAATCTCGATATCCTTGAATACACGGTTAGAATCGATAATGGAAGATTGGGTATTCCGGTCTATTTCAGTAGCTGCGGTAAGGATGCAGTTAAAATTATTGGGACAAAAAAACAAATGGGGAAAGGGGCGACTCCCCGGCAATCTGAGGCCAGTGCGGTAATGGAGCTTGCCGAAAGATACAGTTTTTTTAGCTTCTATAAAAATCCAAAAAACTTTTTTATTCAAAAATACCGTGACATAAAAGAGAGAGCTATTTCTTTTGAAATGATCGCACGGTCCGTTCACGATGATTCAGATGATCTGGAAATATCCAGAAAGATATTTGAGGACCTTCCCTTAAAATGGACCCATGCCTTTAATCTGACCCGGGATCAAGAAGTTGCAATCCCTTTTAACTGGTTTTTCACTATAAATGAGTTCAATGGTCCATCGGCCGGCAACTGCGTTGAAGAAGCAATAAGCCAGGGCATTTGCGAAATTGTTGAACGGCACGTATCTTCAATCATCAGCAGAAACCGTCTGAAGGTGCCGGCAATTCATGCGGATTCAGCTGCAGACCCCATGGTTGTGGAAATGATACAAAAATATAGAAATAACGGCGTAAAATTCTATATTTCAGATTTTTCTCTGGACATGGGCATCCCTTCCGTTGGGGTGCTGGCCTACGACCCTTTAAATTTTCCGGCAAAGAGTGAAATCGTCTGGACAGCCGGAACAACACCCGACCCGGAAAAGGCCCTAAGTCGTGCCCTTACAGAAGTCGCCCAGCTTGCCGGTGATTTTAATACAGGTTCCAACTATGTGGCCAGCGGCCTTCCAAAATTTAAAAAAATAGAGGACGCCGATTTTATCATCAGGCCGGGTAAAGAGATAGATATCAATGCCCTTTCTGACATTTCGAATGAAAATATTAAGATTGAGGTTCAAAACTTAATTTCCGCTCTCTCAAAAAAAAGTATGGAAGTCATAGTGGTCAACACCATGCATCCGTTACTTGAAATACCGGCTTTTTATACCATTATACCCGGGGCACATTTCAGAGAACGGGCTTTGGGAACAAGTGTGGGGATGTTCTCTGCCAAAATTATCACTGAAAACAAAAGTCCTAACCTGGCCATTAATGAGCTTAAAAAGATAGAAAAAATGCTTCCGGGCAAATATTACATCCAATTTTATCTGGGGTCATGCCACCTGGCTCTCAATGATCCGGCATCAGCGCTCAGCTATTTCAACCGGGCTCTGGAACTTGATCCCAAAGGACAGGACATCCCCAGTATTTATTCCTACATGGGTGTCTGTCTCAAAGAAATGGGAGAATACCGAAGGGCACTTGCGGTATTAAAAAATGCAGAAAAGTATGATAAAGAAAGAACGGATATCTATAACTTAATGGGATTCAGCTATTTCAAACTCAAAGAGTATGAAAAGGCCATCGCATGTTTCAAAAAGGTCCTCCAGCTGGACCCGGGTTCAGCTATCGATTATGCCAATATTGCTTCAAACTATCGGGATATGGGCCAAAAAGGAAAAGCCATTCAATATTATGAGATGGCATTGGCCATGGATCCTGAAATAGAGTTTGCAAAAGAGAGTCTATCCAAGCTGAGGCAAAACTAACTCGTGTTCATCCATTAACGGCATCTTTTGACCCCCGGCGGCGTTATCACTCGTTTTCAATCCTCGACATAGCACGCTATGCCTGCGGTTAAAAACTCGCTCGGGCCTTGCCGGAAGCCAAAATCTACCGTTAATGGATGAACACCGAGCAGGTAAAATTGTTTGGATTTTTGAATTTCGGTCAAGGGTGTTTAAAAAATGGTTTGGATGAGAGTTTGCTCATATTACCTGTCCGGTGTGTAATGAAGCATTTTTCATGTTCATAAGAGGAACTCCGAGCGATTCTATCATATCTTTTATTGATCTTTTCCCTATAAACGGTGCTTCAAAATCAGTTTTTCTTCTGTGCTTTGGAAGAAAGTCATTTAATTCTTCATAAAATCGAAATGTTCCTTTTGGCATGGATAAGGTTGTCTATATAGGGTTAACGGTATGCCATCAATTCATGGGCAAGACTCGTGTAGTCTAATGAACCGTAGCTGGTCTTTCTGTAAAAAATCACCGGTTTTTTTACATCAGCACTTTCCGCAATCGTTGTATTAACCCTTATGACCGTATCGAAAAGCAAACCCGCATACCTCTCATGGCTTTTCAGCTTTTCCAAAATGGTATGGCTTACCCTTGTCCGAGAGTCAAATAAGGTCGCAACAATACCTGCTATCCTAAGATCCGTATTAATATTCTCCTTGACGGCGAAAATAGTATCGAAGAGATCATCCAGCGCGGCATAAGCATACGGATGTGTCTGGCACGGTACGATAACCTCTTTGGCATAAGCCAATACATTAACGGTCAGCAGGGAAAGGCTGGGTGGGGTATCAAGGAGTATGAAATCATATTCTCCGGATATAGTATCTAAAGCTTCTTTCAACCGGTTCTCCCTTCCGGTTTCGTCAATCAGTTCTACCTCGGCACCGGCAAGGTCCACATGGGAAGGTAAAAGATCAAGACCTTTCCATTTTGTCGGAACAATCACATCGGCTGGCCCAATGGATATATTATCTTTTATGAGATCGTATACCGTCAGCATGCCATCTTCGATGTCGACACCCAGTCCCCGGGTCGCGTTAAACTGCGGATCCATGTCCACAACAAGAACGGTTTTCCCTTCTCTGCAAAGAGCTGCTCCAAGATTTACGACCGTAACGGTTTTCCCAACGCCACCCTTTTCATTTGCCACGGCGATGATTCTGGTCTTCTTGTCACCCATAATTAACACCTCCCTTTCTAATCATCAGTCAATCCGATGGATTCTAACTTTTCTCTTATTATATTTATCCGTTCATCGATTCTCAAAGACGTCTGTTCCATCTCTTTCAGGATTTCAAAAGCCCGTTGTTTGTCAACGAGCTTGTTGTTTATTAGTTCTAAGATATCGGAAAGATCTGTAACATAAACCCGGAAACGATCGGTTAGGGCTTCGTAAAGGCTATTGGATGCCGCTTCAATAAGTTTATATATATATTGAAATTTGATGTTCTCCTGATAGTCCTTGAAATGAAAAACCACCGATTTTTCTGTTTCCCGTTTCACTCGCAGAACGCCATCCTTCAATGCCAGTACTTCCTGTTCGTTTTTACTTCGAATCGGTTTTTTTAAAAATTTTTTAAAAAACTTAAGAACGGTATAAAATCCGAGACGTATGACGGCTTCGGTTTTCATTCTTGCCGTATAATTCATGGACGCAACTGCAGGAGGAAGCGCTAATCCGGCGATACCCTTTATCGAGTCGATGTCAAGCAACCTGATCCTTTCCTGGTTCTTTGGAGACTTGTTGATTCCAAAATTTCCCATCATCTTGTTATATTCAACAATAGCATCCTGTACCATGACATCGAATGAACTGTTAACGGAGTCAAAATATTCCTTTATCCGTGTCTCTTTTTCCCTCACAAAACGAATCACTTCAGGATTTATTGTTTCGGCCATGTAGGTGCCAAGCGCCTGCTTGAATTCCTGAAAAATTAGGTATAGCGTGTTTGAGAAACCTGCAACTTTAAGATTTTCTTCATAATTTTGATACGGCACGGTATAGCTTCTGACAAATTCAACAATATCACCCAAAAGATCTCCGGATCGCAGGTCAAAATAACGATCAATGTCCGCTTTTAACTCGTCCTTTATCTTTTGAATAGAGCCATCAAGGGTATTTTTCATCATCGACGTGATCTTATTCATTCTTATCTGGTTATGTTTTATCGTTTCAATGATTTCATTTGCACTATCAGCATCTTTGGCAAAAATATTCTGATGGACTAAAATCCAATGGGTCATTCCCGATAAAATCACACTTAGACGTTCGAGATGGTTTTTCAAAAGCAGAAAATGGCTGCCCCGGGTCAGTTTATTATAAAATAATGATTCAAAACGCTCTGTTTCATGGCTTGAAAAGGCTATAAGTTCTTTTTCTTTTTTCCATTGCGCCAGTCTCAGACTATCTTTTTGCGACAGGTTTTCATTTTTCACTTTAAAAAGATTAAAAAGCGCTGATATTGAATAAACCTCGGGATCCGGTTTTATCATTGAAAGCTCTTCTTTTACTTTTTTAACCAGGACTTGAAGGTCGTTGATCGATTCATGCTCGCTGAAATCACAATTGATAATGAACAAAATGTTATCCATAATCCCCATTTTTTTTATTATGGATAAAAATTTGATATCGGCCTCCCGAAGTCCGGTTCTGCTGCTAACCACATAAATAATAAGATGAGTTAAAATCAAATAATCCTGGATCATGGCAAGATGAAGGGGATTGGGAGAATCGCTTCCCTGGCAGTCGGCAATTTCTATATTGGAGTCAATATTTCCTGAATCAATTTCCAGTTCAATATCCTTAAGATAGATCGCCATAGATCCGTCACCCACAAAAGTCCAGTGTTCTGCAAACTTGTTGTCCTCATAATAACTCGTTAATCTATCTGAGGAAATCATGTCCTTCACCTTTTCATATCCTTTAATGTATGAAGTTAGAAGAACACTGTTAAGATTTCGGGAATAATTGGTAAATAGATGTTCTGTGCCCAAAGTGGATAATGCCTTCTGAAGATCAATTCGCTCGCCTGTTCGCCTGATGTCGAACCTGTTCTTTTGGGTACGCCAATCTAAAGATGGAAATAGAGCCAGGGCCTGATCTATCTCGGAATTAACTTCATCCCAGGATTTAAACCAAAGCTTGGCTTTAAGGTTTTCTCCACCCCGCACCCGTGTAATAATCGATGTAACAACCCCTGCGCCCCGTTTTAAATAATCTCCTTTGAAAAGTGAATTGATAAACGAGCTTTTACCGGATTTAATGGTTCCCACAACAGCAACACGAATAATTTGTTCCGACATTTGTTTATAAATAGTGCTGCATGTCTTTTGCCAATCTGCAAATGAATCATCAGGCATTCCGGTTATCGATCCGGCATCGGTAAAAAGAGCCGAAATGTCCTGATTCATCTGTAAAAGTTCTTTCTTAAGTGATTTAAATGTATTCATTCTGGTGAAATTTTATATTTTGTTAAAACATTTAAAATTTTATTTAAAAAATAGCTCTGATGTTGGCGCTTTTTATTACAATGTATCGAATTAATTGTCAAAGCGATTTATTTTGAACTTTTTTGTTACCGGTTAGATTTTTGGAAAGGATACCGGTTCATAGACAAGTAACTCTTTAGTGAAAAATCACACCGGAAGCGCATAAAATTTATGGTGTGAGTATAATACCTTGTAAAATTTAAGATTTCATGCTATTAGTTTATTGCTTTTGAAACACATAAGAAAAAATCCGCTATTCCGGATAAAAACTATTAAGGAAAATTTTAGTCTATGTCAGAAAAATATCCTGAATGTCCGCTGTATAATCCCTTAAATTGCAAAGAATATTATAATCCCAAGCTCTGTGCATTTGTAAAGAAGGACAAAATCTGTCTTAAAAAAAAGAAAACAAAAAAACAAAGTAAAACAAAACATAAATAGATGATTTTTCTATGTGAGGATTCACCCGCCAAAGTTCGGTGGCGGGTTAAAATTTGAGCCTTACCCCTTCCATGGGGCAGGCGCCGGGATTGGGCAAAAGGGGGCGTTTTGCAAAGGGCTCATAAGAAATAAGTTTGTTGCAATAGACAGAAGACCGAAAGGAAGATTGTGCCTCAGCAGCTCAAGTTTTAGTTTGTAAGGCTTAGGTTTAAGCTCATTGAAATTAAGCAAAAATAAATTCTTCATGCATTACCTGATGTAGCTAAAAGCATGGCCGGATCTACCCCGACCTTTCTTATCGCCTCCTCCCATCTTGTCTCAATCGGCATACTAAATATAATTTCTTCAAAAATGGGAGCGGTCAGCCATGCATTTTGCTTTATTTCTGATTCCAACTGTCCCGGTCCCCAGCCTGCACATCCCAAAGCGATAATAAAAGATTCCGGACCTCTACCCATTGCAACCGCTTCTAAGATATCTCTGGTGTTACTCATTGCTAAAGTAGAAGTAACCATAAAGCAACCTTCCCAGCCAAATGGAGCACGATGGAGAACAAATATTTCACCCATATGAACCGGTCCGCCAATATGGATTGGAATCGATTCTGTGTCAGAAGTATACTCTATATTAAGTTCATTAAAAATATCCTTCCCGGACAATGAGGGGTGAACCCGGTTGACAACAATTCCCACAGCGCCTGCCGGGGTATATTCACAAATACAGGTTACTGTTTGATAGAAGTTATGATCAACCAATAAAGGCATCGCCATTAAAAACTGTCCTTTAAAAGAAACCGAAGAATTGTTTTCCATATGTTGCTCCGTGGATTTTTTTATCTTAGAAGTGTTTTCAAAACCTTCAATCAGGTTCAAAGTCAAGGCGGACCGAAGGATTCAAACGCAGGAATATATTTAATATTTCGAGTATTGAATCCCTCGGTCCAACACAGAAATTGGGCCTGAGGGGAGGTTTTGAAACCACTTCTACACATCACATCAAATTCTTTTACAGAATACTTTTGTCTCCGGTTCTTGTCAACAATACAAAAAACTCTTTTTTTCCCTCAAATAACAATTATTCATTACTCAGAATTCCCCTGATTTTCATAGACAGTTGTTCCACATTAAATGGTTTCTGAATAAAGCCGTTGCACCCGCGATTCATTATTTCAGAAGCCTGTCCATTTATGCTGTATCCACTGGAAAGAAGAACCTTAATTTCAGGATTTATTTTTTTCAGTCTGTCATAAGTCTCCCCACCCCCCATGTCAGGCATGATCATGTCCAGGATAACGATATTAATTTTACTTTTATTTGCCCGATAGATTTCAATCGCTTCTTTTCCACTTCTGGCCGTTAACGCCCGGTAACCCAATCTCTCCAGAATCTGTTCTCCAATATCAAGAATGATCTCTTCGTCATCTATTAGAAGAATCGTCTCAGATCCCTTTAAGATCTCCCGGTTTAGCTCTCCCTTTTGTACAATCTTCCTTGTTGATGCAGGCAGGTAAACGTCAAAGGTAGATCCTTGCCCGATTATACTATGAGCGTTAATAATTCCGCCATGATTCTTGATTATGCCATAAGCAGAAGCAAGGCCAAGCCCTGTTCCCCTGGCCCTGTCCTTTGTAGTAAAAAATGGATCGAATATCCTTTTTAGGGTATCTTCATCCATACCCACTCCGGTATCTTTAACGGATATCTTCACATAATCGCCTTTTTTAGCATTTAGATGTCTAACATAGTTCTCGTTGAGTGTAACATTTTCTGTTTGAAGATATAAATTTCCGCCATCGGGCATCGCCTGTGCGGCATTCACATAGAGATTTAACAATACCTGTTCAATTTGACTCAGATCTGCCTCTATAGACCAGATATTTTTTTGATATTTTTTATGAATTCTGATCTCCTTTCGGGTTCGACTGAACATATTTGAACTTCTCTCGAGCAGATCATTAATATCAACCGGTTTGACCTCGTATTTTCCCCCTTTAGCGAATCCTAAAAGCTGTTTGGTAAGATCAGCTCCACTTCGGACATGTTTTTCGATGTTTTTAAGTTTTTTATAGTATGGGTGGTCGGAATCAAAATCGAGAGATATGAGAGATACATTTCCCAGAATACCCATAAGCAGGTTATTATAATCGTGGGCTATTCCGCCGGCCAAAGTACCAATTGCCTCCATTTTTTGGGATTGTTGGATTTGAGCTTCCAATTTCTTCTGCTCACTGATGTCTCGTAAATTCACCACACATCCTGCAGGATTGCCGTCACGATCCTTATATATGGCGCCACTAATGCTCACAGGGATAATATGGCCTTCTTTACTGTAACGGTGTGTTTCAATGCCTGTAACATTTTCTCCAGCCAGTACCTTTTTTATCATTAGCTTGGTGTCAGGCCAATCCTCTTCAGGCACAAACATGTCCATTTTTTTACCGAAACGATCTTCCAGTTTCCATCCAAAAACCCTTGTGAATGTTGGGTTCAAATAGGTTACCTTCCCTTCCATGTCATAAACAATAACGGAATCCGGATTTGCTTCAAGGACCGTACGATATCTATTCTCACTCTCGCGGAGCGCCTTTTCAGTCTTTTTACGAACGGCAATCTCTTTTTGTGCTTCTTCATACAACCGCGCATTCTCAATAGCGATCGCTGCAGACCCGGCCAGTGTCTCCAGTAATTTCAGGTCTACCTTTTCGAAGCGGCCGGCTACCATATCCACGGCCTGAACCACTCCGATCACATCTCCTTTGATCCGCAATGGAACCGTCAGAACCGAATGCAGATCCCGTCCTATAGTAAGGTCAACTTCTTTATAGTGACGTTCATCGGTATAACTGTCTTGTGAAATTAAGCTTTTACCATGCCTTGCCACCCAACCGGCCAGGCCTTTACCGGGTGCCAGCCGCCAGCCGCGTACAGTTTCTCCATGAGCACCGGTTGCTTGACGGCATATTAGGTCACCGGTCTTTTCATCAGTTAACCATATAGAGCTGCC
Source organism: Deltaproteobacteria bacterium (assembly GCA_019308685.1). Lineage (GTDB taxonomy): Bacteria > Desulfobacterota > Desulfobacteria > Desulfobacterales > UBA11574 > S5133MH16. The sequence goes on along the minus strand of JAFDHQ010000001.1, from coordinate 3,072 downwards.
CACAACATCCATCAACCCACGAACCTCTTCCAGAACGGTAGCGAGGACGTAATCCAGATTCAGGCTGGAATTAAGAGCCCGGCTTGCCTGGTTGTGCAATTTCAGCTCAAGGTCACATAACCGAATTTTCTCCTCAAACCGCTCTTTCTCTGTTACATCATTAAGAATAATGATACGTGTAAGCTCATCACTATTAATAGAAAGGATTTTTAAGGTAACCCGATGCTCGTTAAGAGTCAGAGAACTATCGCCGGGTATGGTTTTTGGTTCTTCAACGGCTTCTCTTAAAAGCTTAAACACCTTTTGACGGTCATCTCCGGTAAACATTTCGACAAAATGGGAACCTAACAAGTTTTCCTCAGAAATATTAAATAAGGAAAGGGCCGCTGCATTCGCATAATTAATTCTTCCATCGGGAGTAATCTCTATTATTCCTTCTGATATTTTCTCTAGTACAATATTTAAATGTTTTTTGACCGCCGGCAATTCCCCCGCCGTTTTCTTCATATTATGGGTTCCTTTTAAAGTATATTTATTTCAAAAGTCGGGGATTTTTTTGTTGAATCGCTTAATGGATATGGCTTTTCTTCAAACCAAGCAAAAATTTGTGTTATAAGCGATCTCAAAATAAAGATTTTGGTTCAAAATCAAGGCGGGACCGAGTTTTAACCCGCAGGCATACTTAAGTATGTCGAGGATTTAAAACGAGGGCCCAACGCCGAGGTTGGGCCAAAAGATTATTTTGAGATCGCTTATAGTATGCCTGATTAATTACAGACATTCAAGATGTTTTTTTCTCATAAATTTCATAAAGATAGTACGGTATTTATCACAACCAGGCTCGCTTGATCTTGTTGCAGATGCAAGTTCGTCCAGCAACTCAGTCGACCCGGTATATGCCGAGTTGCAGCTGATAGCGGGCACCTCGAACTCGTGTCCATCCATTGGAAAATTGGATTGTTGGCCCAACTGGTTTTGGGGAAGTGGGGAAATAAGTTGTTGATAAAATCTATCTTGACAGGATAGCTTAAAAAATCAATAAGTATGATTATGCGTGCCGTTGTACAAAGAGTAAAGTCAAGTTCAGTAATCGTAGAAGGTAAGGTTGTCGGTAAAATTGGCAAGGGCCTTCTGGTACTTTTGGGTGTTGCAAAACCAGACACATCCGAGGATGCCGATTACCTTGCAGACAAAATTGTAAACTTGAGAATTTTTGAAGATGAAAACAGTAAAATGAACCGCTCTTTGCTCGCGGCCGGCGGTCAGATGCTGGTTGTCTCTCAATTTACCTTGCTGGGGGACTGCAAAAAAGGCCGGAGGCCATCGTTTGTCCATGCCGCCGGGCAGGATCAGGCGGTCAAACTTTATGAACGATTTATCGATCAGGCCCGTCAAAAAGGTGTTTCCGTAAAAACCGGCCGGTTCCGATCCATGATGGATGTCTTTTTAATCAATGACGGACCGGTAACGTTTATTGTGGAAAGCAAATAGCCCGATTCTCTCATGAAGGAATTTAATTATTTCACATCAAAAACCGGCAATTCTTTCAAATCTGCACTATGTATTCTCCTGATTCTTTTTTGTTTTTTTCAATCTGTTTGGACAAAAAATCTTCGGGCCCAACCACTCGATAAGTTAAACGACCTTATCGGGAGTCATGATGCAATTCTGGTTTCAAACCCGAACGGCCGGATTGTTTTTTCAAAAAATGCCGGTAAGCAATTTATTCCGGCCTCTGTCCTGAAAATTTTCACCGCTCTTGTCGCCCTCCATTATCTGGGGCCGGAATACAGATTTGCTACAGAGTTCTACCAGGATCAAGATTATAATCTCAAAATAAAAGGATATGGTGATCCACTTCTCATTTCGGAAGCGATGATGGAAATGGTTAACCACCTCATCCAAAGGCTTGACACTGAATGTAAAACAATTAACGATCTGGTATTGGATGGTTCATATTTCAAGGACCCTGTCCTAATTCCCGGAGTTGAGTCTACTTTCGAACCTTACGATGCACCGAACGGGGCCTTGTGTGTAAATTTTAACACGGTTAACTTCAGACGAAATAAAAATGGAGCCTATGTCAGCGCCGAAACTCAGACCCCTCTGTTGCCGTTTGCACGGTCAAGGATAGCTGCATCTGCCATGGACCGGGGAAGGATTATACTTTCCCCTCAAAAAAATGAATTTACACTCTATGCCGGCCATCTTTTTTTATATTTCTTGAAAAAACAAGGAATAAAATCAAACGGAATTATCCGGATGGGAAAGGTTAACCAAAAAATCGACAAACCCATTTTCAGATACCTTTCTAGGTTCTCATTTATGCAGGTCGTATCAAAGCTTTTTGAATATTCGAATAACTTTATCGCCAACCAATTGCTAATTTCCACAGGAGCAAAGGTTTACGGTCCTCCCGGAACCCTTGAAAAAGGTATTCGTTCAGCGTTGACTTTCGCAAAAAACACTCTCAAGATCGAAAATCTTATCATGGTGGAGGGCTCCGGAATATCACGAAGAAACCGGGTTTCAGCAAAAAGCCTTTATAAGATCCTTAAAGTATTTGAACCGTACCACTCTATTATGCGACGGTCGGGCAAAGCGTTTTACAAAACCGGGACCCTTAAGGGAATCAATACCAGGTAAGGGAATCAATACCAGGGCCGGTTATATTGAAAATACCAAGGGAGAGTTGTATTGTTTCGTGGTGTTGTTGAATACTCCAGGGAAGTCAACGAAACCAATCATGGATATACTTTTACGTAATCTAACCCGGATAAACCGGAAGAGTTAAAAGTGATCTAAAGTTTGAAGTGATCTAAAGTTAAGGAGTCGCTACGCTCCGGCTATTTATTTTAGATAAAATTGACAGGATACCTTATACAAGGCACTTCACACTCAATAAATTTAGATATTTTTTGCCACAAAAAGCACAAAATTTACAACCAAGGAAATATATTAAAGACGTGGATGTTGTCCGTCTGTAATGGAGGCATAAGCACTGTGGTTGTGAATGGATTCGAAATTTTCAGCACTCACGGAAAACCAGGTGATATTGCTGTCCTTTTTCAA
>JAFDHQ010000265.1 GCA_019308685.1 Deltaproteobacteria bacterium | reverse complement strand
GGTACGTCCCATTATGATGACCGTTATTACCACAACCGCAGGGCTTATGCCCATTTTATGGGGTCACGGTACCGGCTCCCAGGTCATGAAGCGTATCGCGGCTCCGATGGTGGGTGGATTGGTAAGCGCCACCTTCCTCACCTTAATCGTGATTCCGGTGATTTACGGAATTTGGAGAGGATGGCATCTACCCGAAGAACATGATGAAAAGGAGATCTAACAATGAAAAAAATAATCGTAACATTCAACATATTTTTCTTACTTGCATGCAACTCTTTAGTATGGGCTGGACAGGGTACATTCCATAAAGATCATGATAATAGTAAGACGTCGGACCAAGGTAAAATGCAACACAATACACCTCTAGGCAAATATGAACGTCAGGTGGTGGTGGGCGGAGTTCGCGCAGAGTTCCAAATTATGAGCCTTGCAAGCATGAACATGAAAGATCCAAACGGCGACACCCATCACGTTATGGTAAAATTGTTTCATGATTCCATGAATCATCCGATTAAAGACGCTGTAGGAAAGGTGAAAATAATCAAACCCGACGGCAAGGAACAAACAAATAGCCTGAAAAACTATAATGGGATTTTTGCCGCTAACTTTTCAGTTAAGAAAACAGGCAAGTACGGTGTGATTTGTCTGGTAAAGGTAGGCGAAGAAAAGTATATTTTCAAGTTCTGGTATCCCTATGAATAGCTTTCGGCACGCAAGAACAAGCGGTTTCTGAAGGATGTATGTATCTATCAGTTAAGAATTAGGTGGAGATGTAGTGCTGACAAAACCGAGAAAAGAGATCCCGATTATAGCTGATATTACAGATGCCGACAGAATGGCCATCTTGGCATAGTTGAGCATAAAAACGGATGAGAATGAAAGATCGGCAATAAACAGGGACATGGTAAAACCGATTCCTCCGAGCATTGCACTTCCAAGAATATGTGACCATCTGACATCTTTGGGCAAGGAGCCCATTCCGCTTTTTACCGCTATAAAAGAAAAAAGCATTACGCCCAATGGCTTTCCAAATACCAGTCCGAAAAAAATGCCTAAGCTTACCGTGTGTACGGCCACTTCTGAAAAATTAACGCCATGAAAATTCAGGCCCGTGTTACTTAAGGCAAAAAAAGGTAAAATCGTAAACGCAACCCATGGGTGTAAAACGTGCATGAGTCGCTGCAACGGTGTTGCCACGTCATTGCAGGCCAATTTCAGGGAATGTACGGCATGCATATGTTCTTGATTAAGAAGAATTGAGTATCCACAGCTCTGGTCCTCGCACTTGAATTTTGCCATTATTTGATCGACATTCTGCAAAAAACGATCGGTATCATACCTGCCACGGGCCGGAATGAAGAGGGAAACAATGACCCCTGCCACTGTCGGATGAATTCCTGAGCCCAATACAAAAAACCATATGGCGAGTCCCAAAACCGCATAGACCAGTGTCCATCTGATCCAAAGAAGATTCGCTATGGCAAGGCAAAAAGTAAGCATGACGCAGACAAAGACATAAAACCAAACAATTTCCTTGGTATAGAATATGGCAATAACCAAGACCGCACCCAGGTCATCTGCAATGGCAAAAGCAGCAAGAAATATTCGCAGGTTTACAGGTAAGTTATGACCGAATATGGCGACAGCGCCTAAAGCAAAGGCAATGTCCGTAGCCATGGGGATACCCCAGCCGTCTAAGCTTGAGGAACCTAGGTTAAAGGCAATATAGATAAGAGCGGGAACCAACATCCCCCCCACAGCCGCGATCACCGGCAACAAGGCCTTTTTAGGTGATGCCAATTCTCCCACCAGAAGCTCGCGCTTGATTTCCAGGCCCACAGTAAAAAAGAACAGGGCCATCATACCGTCATTTATCCAGTGGACCAATGATTTGCTGATATGAAACTCACCGAAATCCAGTGAAATTTTGGTATGCCAGAAGCTGTGATAAGTTTCGGCGATATTGGAATTGGCCCAAATCAGGGCAAAAACCGTAGCTGCAAGAAGTAACACACTGCTTGCAACTTGTTTTCTGAAAAATCTCTGGGCGGGTCTTAAAATTTGATCTGCAATGAGTTGGCGGGTAAATGCCATATACGGGCTGGAATTTAACGACATACTATATTATTCCCCAGGGGCTGGACAGATCTCATGTGATATTTGCAAAACGTCTTATTTCTATATTGTAAACTTGATGAACTCGTAATTCAAATTCAAGGCGTGCAAATTTTGTAATCATGAGGCGTACTTATCGTACGTTGAATGATTGCGAAATGCAGCACAACGCAGAAGTTGGACTTTTTACGAAACCGTCATATTTATTAGGCCTTATGTTTTAGGTTATCACATATTAAATCAACGGCCTTTTCAACCGACGTTTTTCCCATATCTATAATCAGATCATAAAGGTGTGCTGCGTTCCAGTCTTCATTGAAATAATGCTCGATATAAGCTTTTAAATCGCCTTCTTCTCTTTCGATGAATGATTTAGCCGCTTTATGTTCCAGGTTTCTGTTTTGCATAACCTCCTTGATTTTTGTTTCCTCATCCTTGATCAGACGAACATGGAGGGTATTGGGTTTGCCTCGTAAAAGACACTGGCCGCCCCATCCAAGAATGATAGCATTACCCGCTTCATAGACATTCTGAACCAGTTTTTTTGTGGTTTTATAATAATTTTTGTCATCCAGACAACCATGCTCACGGTCAACGACCTTTTGAACAAGAGAACAGGTGTAACGATCGACAAAACGAAGGATTCGAGACTGGGAGGTCTTACGAAACATTTCTGCTTCGCTTTCAGACACATGAAGTTCTTTTGCAATTTCGGCAATTAAATGATCGCCGATATACTCGTATCCGAGTCTTTGGGCTGCCTGGGACGCCACCTTATCGCTTTCGGTTCCAAATTCTTTGCTGATGGTAATTACTGCCATGAAATCCTCCTTTCGGTCAATCATCTTCTGTAATCATCGCTTGCGGTCTGCAGTATTCAACAATGGTATCATGGGACATGTGTTATAATATAAAGTTTGTTAGTGGTCAATTGTACCGATTTTTTTTGAGCATTCTGGACAAAGTCCGATAAACTCAAGGTTGTGTCCGATTATTTCAAAAACCGTTGATTCATAAAGCTCACCTTCAAGTTGCTTCAACGGCGCAATCGGGGCATCGTCCACCCGGTCGCAGCGTACACAGCGGATATGGTAATGCTTGTTTGTATTCCAGTCATAGCGTTTTATAGATCCGCTAAGTTCCAGTTTCTGGATTTCTCCCATTTTGGCAAGTACTTCCAGATTTCGGTAAACCGTGCCAAGACTGATTCGTGGAAGGCGACGGCGTACAACTTTATAAATTTCATCTGCACTGGGATGTGTTTTTAGCTGTCGCAGCTCTTCCAGGATCACCTGACGTTGTTTGGTAATCCTGCGGTTCTTTTCCTGAAACAACTTTTTTCCTCTCAGGTGTTATAACTGTCAATAAATTAGCAGGCCACAAGCCCACTTTCATGAGAATTTTAAAATAGTTCTATGGAGTAAAGCATATTTACTTAAATATTACAACTGTATATTAGCACTACTGCGCAATTTTGTTTAATTCCGCCATTTTTTTATTTCGATGTGACTTGTATGCCACATAGTTGCGTTTCTGTTGATAGGCTACTAATTCGATTACGTGCTTACTGTCA
>JAFDHQ010000072.1 GCA_019308685.1 Deltaproteobacteria bacterium | reverse complement strand
AAAGGGCGGAAAGTGATGGCGAAAGGGATGATTTTGAAACTTTTCTACAAGTATTTCCGCCAGGTCGCGAATGCTTGCCTCGTTATCGGGGTTGCCGATATTAATAATTCTTCCATCACACCTTCCGCCTTTGTTTTCAATTATCCTGAAGAGGCATTCCACGCCGTCCGATACATCCGTAAAGCAACGTTTCTGGCTGCCCCCGTCAACCAGCTGAATCGGTGTTCCGTCCACCAGGTTAAGAATGAGCTGTGTGATAACCCGTGAACTTCCTATCCTTGCAGATGAAAGACTGTCAAGCCTGGGACCTATCCAGTTGAAGGGTCTGAACAAGGTGAATTTCAGGCCCTCTGTCCGGCCATAGGCCCATATGACCCGGTCAAGCAGCTGTTTGCAGCAGGCATAAATCCAGCGCTGCTTTTTGATCGGTCCCAGGACCAGCGGGGACTGTTCTTCATCAAAGGCCGGATCACTGCACATCCCGTACACTTCGGAAGTGGACGGGAAAATAACCCGTTTGTCGTACTTGGCGCAGTAGCGAATAATGCGAAGGTTCTCCTCAAAGTCAAGTTCAAACACTTTCAGTGGATTCCGGGTATATTCAATGGGCGTTGCGATGGCAACCAGTGGAATCACCATGTCGCATTTCCGGACATGGTATTCAATCCACTCCCTGTGGATGGCGATATCGCCTTCGTGAAAATGAAAATCCGGATTTTTCAGAAAACGGTCGATGCTCCGTGAGTGAAGGTCCATACCGTGAACTTCATATTTTCCGCTTTCAAGAAGTCGCTCGGTCAAAGCATTGCCGATAAAACCATCCACTCCCAGAATAAGAACGTGTTTTTTCTGTTCCGCATCAGCATAAATATCCGGATGAGGACCGAAACGCATGCCCTCTACAAGGTTAAGCTCTCGGGCAAGCTGTGCGCCGTTCATGTAAATACTGTTTTCAGCCTGACCGAACTCCACCTGCACCGAATCTTTTCCGCAAGCGATGACCAGAGGGGTCACAGAGACAATGGTTCCGGGGAGTTCTCCTTGGTTTGCTCCGGGCGCCACAGCGACCTGCCAGAAAAAGCACTTTCTGGCTCCCATGTGAGAAAATGCCCCGGGATAGGGAGCCGTTACCGCCCGTACAAGATTTCTGACCGATTGGGCTGAAACAGACCAGTCGATTTCTCCGTGCTCCGGCCTTCGGCCCCCGAAGTAGGTTGCGGCGGAATGATCCTGAGGGGTCCGAGGGATTTCCCCTTGTTTTATTCGGGGTAGAATTTGGTTCAGCATAAGGGTTGACGCTTGGACCATCTTTTTATGCAGTGTCAGTGCCGTGTCTTGGGAGGATATGTCTACGCTTTTCTGGCAAACCATATCGCCGTCATCAGGTTTTGGGGTCATGTAGTGCAAGGTAACGCCGATTTGTTTTTCCCCGTTTACCAGCACCCAGTTGATAGGGCATCTGCCCCGGTACTTGGGAAGTAATGATCCGTGAAGATTCAGGCAACCTTTCGGGGGTATGTCCAGGATGTCTTTGCCGACCATGTTGCGATAATAAAACGAGAAAATAATATCCGGTTTCAACTCCCTGATTTTTTGGACCCACATCGGATGGTTGATATTCTCTGGAGCAAAAGTGGGAATACCCTCTGCAGCGGCAATCTCGGCAACCGAATCAAACCAAATGTTTTCCTTTGGGTCTTGAGTGTGGGTAAATACTGCGAGAATGTCGAACCCATTTTGCAATAAGGCGTTGATACCGGTGCAGCCGATATTATGGTATGCTAAAACGACAGTTTTCATAATCTCTCCTTAACCAGATAATTGATGCGACAACATAGCAAATCATATGGCAGCAAACGGCTGTCATTCTTTGGATTGCGATCTGCCGATAACATGGTGAACAAAAAATCGGGGACGGGCCCGCACATCGTCATAAACCCGCCCGAGATATTCTCCCAGCAGACCCATCCCCACAAAGAGCGCTCCGATGAAAATAAACAATATTGCAAATAGGGTGAACACACCGCCTACTGCCCAATCCGAACCGTGAATGAACCTCATCATGATGATGTAGCCCCCCAATGCAAAACCGGTGCCGGATATGAATATCCCTAAAAAACTCAGCAGGCGGAGGGGAAAGGTGGTCATGCTGGTCAACAAATCAAATTGCAGATTAATCAGCTTCCATAAACTGTATTTGGATTCACCGGCTGTACGCCGGGCATGCGCCACTTGGACTTCCGTGGTGTTCCGCGCAAACCGGTTGGCCAGCACCGGTATAAATGAACTTCGTTCGTGGCATTGAAGGACGGCATCCACGACTTGTCTGCGATATGCCCGCAGCATGCACCCATAGTCTTTCATCCTCACACCGGTGGATTTTTGCACTATTTTGTTAACAAGACTGGATGCGGCTCTGCGAAAAAGGCTGTCTTCACGAGGCGTTCGGATACTGCCGACCACGTCATATCCGGTGTCAATCTGTTCCACAAGTTTTGGAATTTCTTCCGGCGGATTTTGAAGATCCGCATCCAGGGTAATCACCGTATCGCCTATGGACTCTTTAAATCCGGCGGTTACCGCCGCATGCTGGCCATAATTGCGGTTAAAAAATATGCCGATCACCTTTCCGGAATTTTCTCGGGCCGTCCGGGCGATGATTTCAGCGGACCGGTCAGTGCTCCCGTCATCAACCAGAATGATTTCAAACGATTTATCCATCTTGTTACAGACATTGAGGCATCGGGACACAAGCTCTTTCAGATTGTCTTCTTCGTTGAAAACCGGAATTACGATGGAAATATCCGTTGTCATGGGTTAACTCAAAACCTCCTTTATGGCCTCGATCACCGAGTCAACTTCCTTTTCGGTCATGTCCGGAAACAGGGGCAACGATAGGATCCTGTCCGAATTCCATTCGGTATGGGGCAACATGCCTCGACGGGTTTGCATGGCCTCGGTATAATATTTTTGGAGATGGACGGCGCGGAAATGAATTCCGGTGCCGATATTTCGATCTTTTAATTTTTGCATGAATTCATCTCGATCCATTCCCGCTTTTTCGATATCCAGGCGGACAATGAACAGGTGCCAGGAATGTTTCATTTCATAGGACGGAACGGCAAGGGGTAGTATTTCGTGGATTCCGGATATCTTTTCCAGGTATAGTGAAACCAATTCCGCACGTTTCCGGTTGAACGCGTCAATTCGCGACAACTGTACCAAACCCAGTGCCGCTGCCAAGTCGGTCATATTATATTTATAGCCGGGCTCCAGCACTTGGGCCTGGGGGGCCCGACTCTGGGTATGTCGGTCATAGGCATCCACGCCCAGGCCGTGAAATTTTAATCGTCGCATCCGGTTAAGGAGCTTGTCATCATCCGAACAAAACATTCCGCCTTCGCCGGTGGTAATATTTTTAATGGGATGGAAGGAAAAAATAGACGTGCCTTTGCATCCCACTGGTTCGCCTTTGTACTCCGTACCCATGGCGTGGGCGGCATCTTCGGCTATAAAGATATCCTGATCCGGATAACCGGATACGGTTTGGCGTATGATATCCATGTCCACCGCGGCACCGGCAAAGTGAACCGGTATGATGAGTCGGGTTCGCGGAGTGATTTTTCCTTCCAGCGATTCGGCCTTCATCATCAGGGTTTCCCTGTCGATATCTACGAACACCGGTGTGGCTCCGGCAAGAACGATCAGATTTACCGTGGACACCCAGGTCATTGACGGGGTGATGACCTCATCCCCCGGTCCGATGTCCAGCGCTTTGAGCAACAGGTGCATTCCGCCGGTCGCTGAACATAGGGCTACGGCACCGGTGCAGCCGGTATAGTCGCAAATTTTTTGCTCGAATTGAGCACTTTTTTTTCCGGTGGTTATCCATCCGGAGGTTAACACCTCGATGACCGCATCTATTTCTTTTTGGCTGATGGACGGCCGGGAAAATGGTAAAAATTCACTGCGCATGGTCAAGGTCCCCTGTCTGGTTCAATTTCCTTTTACCCAATATGTTTTTCGTTTCTGGTTAGTTTTATTGGGATGACTTTGGCCAATGGTACGGTAAAGCGGCGTTATCCGCTTCAGTTGGGCCAATTTTTTGTAAGGTACAATAAGACTGTCAAACTCCGGATCAATACCGGCCATAATTTTCTGCAGCCGGTCCGGGTCCTTTATCTGGGGTACGGACCAGTCACAATAATAATAAAAGTATGCTCGCATGGTTTCACTGAAATCCAGGCCGGCCACTCTCGGTCTTTGGTGGACAGGAATTTGAGCGGAAAATTCGGTGACCGTTTCCTGCATGCTTTTTTCCAGATCCACGGCTTTTACCGGTCCCAGAAAAATGGAAATCCATAGGATGGCTGTTGTTGCGGCAACACGGGCAAAAAAGGGAAACCTGCCCGGCCCAAAGGCCAAAAACAGGCATATGACCAAACCGATTCCGGCGACCAGGTTCTTCCAGGAAAATACCGCCATGAATGCACTGGCTTGGGGCGGCATCTTTATGGCCAAGAGACCGGATACCAGAGGAAAGCCGGTCAGACCAACAAGAATTAACACAGATAAACCGAGCCAACTGATAAAAAACATTCGACACCATTTGGGGAGTAACTCTTTGAAAACATGGGCTCCCATGATCGCAAATGCGGGCAGAGCCGGTGTCAGATAAATCGAACGTTTGGTGGCCGACAAGGAAAGGAACACCAAGGTTCCAAAACCCCAGACCAGAAGAAACACCCGGGTAGCAGAGACAGGGCGTTTTTTGAAAAGGTCCCTGAAAAAAGACCATATCCAAAGGAAAATAGCCGAAATCCATGGAATTCCATACATGGCAAGGGCGATGAGATAGTAATAGGGTTTCCCCGGTCGCATGTGGTTGAATTCCTGTGATGTACCAAGAAGCCTTGCCACCTGATTTTCCCAGAACCACAGGTTCCATAGATCGGCTCCGCCTTTTAACCGAAAAAGTGCCATCCACGATCCCGTTAAAATTACGAACAGGAGAGCACCAACACAGTGAACCCCGGCGTAAAACTGCGGTTTTCCCTCTCCCCGGATTCTTTTGATCAACCAGGGTATTGCCAGTCCCAACCATCCTATACCAATCAGCACCGGACCGATAAACCCCTTAACAAGGAATGCTCCGGCTGCAAACAAACCGGCCGGGAGACAGTACCAGCGCCGGTCTGCAATATATACTTCGGCAAAACACCAGATTGCGGCGGCCACAAAAAAAGCCAGGGACGGATCAACTCTAATCCGGTGAAAATTGTCGATAAACCCGGGCATGGTTGCCAGAATAATCGCCGCCGGCAGGGCAAGCGTTATCCCGCCGAGGCGTCTTGCCAGAAAAAACGTCACAGCCAGCGTACCCATGGCCATAATCGCCGATAAGAGCCGGATAGCCCCGGTATTTCCAATGGTTGTGCCAAGGATGCGGGTTAACCCGGCCGCTAGGGCAAAATGCAGCGGCGGCTTCTCTATGAACGGTTCTCCGGCCAGATAAGGTATAATGAAGTTGCCGTTTCGGCTCATCCCAAGGGATATGGCAGCCACTCTTGGCTCGTCGGGAGTCCACAAATCGTGATTAAACAGACCTGTAAAGCATATGGCGATGACCATAAAAATTAAAACTGGTTGGTGTATGTTTTCCTTATTCAATGTATTATGATTCATTTCGGAATAAAGTTATCTATGACGGATATGGTCTGTAACCTTCTACAATACAGTAATAGTAACGATCTATGGGGACTCCATTCTTTTTGATGATATGGGCATGTATCTCACCCATTTCATCGATGTGAGAATTAATGGATTGTTTTTGAAGGTCGGTGTAATTTCTACTTACAAGAATCATATGTTTCTTGCGAACTTTTTGTTTGGGCTGCCAGAAAGAGTACATCAGGCTATTACCACCGAAAAGATGCCTGCCAGAAGTAAATAAAACCCCCTCGTTTTCAAGTTGCTCCACGGGGTCTTTTTCAATTTTAGTGCGATAAAAAGCGAGTTCACTGGCAACCCTGTACTTGTCCATGCCAACCACCAACGGCTCCAAGCCTGTGTAATGCTCGATTTCGTTTTCAATAGATTCAATCTGCTGGGCCATTTTTTGCCAGCCGAGAAATATTGAATTTGTAGGATATGGAACACCGGGAAGCCCCAGGACGACATAGTGTAACGTCAAGCAATAAATCAGTGTCGTGATAACAACAGTGGCGGGCCAAAAGCGTTGCAGGGCGGTAAAAAAACACTTGGTTTGCCGGTTAATATCCGGCACCATATAATAAGCGACAAATGGAACTATCATCAGCCACAAGGGACCTGTCCAACTTAATTTTACATTTCTGGTAATACTGAATATGAAAAAAACGGATAGCGGAAGAACTGTGAAGATAATGGCAAATTTCTGCCTTCGTGCCACATCCCCGGTAAAAACATGTCCCGGCAGACTTATTCTTTTACATATAATATAAAAGGCAGATATGGCTCCGGTCGGGGTTAACAAAATGATCACAAAGGCAATCAAGTCGCCGACGGAAAAATCAAATGAGCCATGAATTCTGCGGGGTCCTTGAAAGACAAAAGAGGCCCAATCATTGTTTAAATTCCAAAGTATAACCGGTGAAAAAAGCAGCAGAGCAGCTATAGCTGCCATATACGGTTTCGGACTGTAAAACCATTTTCGCGAACGAGAATCAACCAGTAAAAATAGAAGTGTGGCCGGAGCTAAAAGAACAATTGTATATTTTGAAAGCATTCCCAGCCCCATGCAGACGCCTGCGCCCCACCATGCCGTTTGTCGTTCGCCAATGAGCGCGCGTTCAAGAAAATGGAGAGTCCCTGCCCAGCAAGTTATCAACGGAGCGTCTGGTGTCATAACGAATCCAGTGGCAAAAAAGATGGGCAGTATAGCGAGCAATATAAGGCTCCGGAAAGCCGTTGATTTGTCAAAGAGATTGCGAGTCAATCCAAATATGAAGGCCGAACTTATCAGCCAACATATATAAGCGCCCATACGAACGGCGAACTCTGTATTCCCCAAGAGAGTTGTACTCAACCAAATTAGCCACGCTACCATTGGCGGATGATCCAAATAACCGATATTAAGATGCTGGGCATAGTTCCAATAATATGCCTCCTCTTGCAAAAGTTCCGGTAAACCCAGATAAACCAGACGTAACAATAGAATATATCCCACGATCCCTATGGCCAAAATACGCCATTTCACAGGTAAATCATGGTTAAAATCCTCTTTAGGGAAAATAAAAAAGATATTGCCAAGGTAAGTTAATAGTGCCGCCACACCTATTGCCACAAGGATCGCAGCCTGGGGGGACCCATTCCATTGAATGGTAAAAATAGCCAGAACCCCACCCCGGATAAAGAGAGTGAAGACGGTAATTAATAGGAAGGCCGTATATTTACGAACGGTTACCTGAAAAATTGTTTCATTACTACCGGCAAATGACCATTGATCATTCAAAATGAAACCGGATACCGTGGCCATAAAAAAGCTAATGACATGTGCCGTGCTTATCCCGTTACCGTTGGCCAAAAGAATCTTGAAAATTGAAAAGTCAATCAACGCACCGAAAAGACCGACTATAGCCAAACGCGATCCGGTTGTGATTGAAATATTACCGCCCGCTAAGTTTACTAATTGACGCAAATAAGAGAAGATGATGTGTAGATTAAACTTGGATTTACCCTTTTGCCTATCTTGAAATTGAATGGGTATTTCAGTAACGCGTAGCGCGTTTCCCTCGCTTACAAGAAGTTCCAAGCCGATCTTGAACCCCGGAATGTCTTTTTGAAAGCCAACGAGAATTTCGCGACGGATGGCAAAAAATCCGGACAACGGGTCGTTGACATCGGTCAATGGTTTGGCAAGAAATTTTGCAAATCGTGAACACATGCGCCGAAAAAAAGTCCAATCCGGCGTTGATCCGCCGGACACATAACGACTGCCCACGACCATATCGTGGGAACCCGCAATAATGGTTTCAACGAGTTGTGGAATTTTTTCCGGTGGATGACTTAAATCCGCATCCATTGCCAATATTATATTGCCTTTGGCAATTTTCGCACCCGATAAAATTGCAGTGGCGAGTCCCCGTTCTCCATCACGAGCCAAAAGACGTACATGATAATTTGATTCCCAGCCTTGAACACATTCACGGGTGCCATCGGTCGAGCCGTCATCCACAACAATAATTTCTAAATTAAATGTTGAACACGAGCTGCCGGTTTTTAAAATCCTTGAAAGTAGAGAGTCAATATTGGCACGCTCGTTTAGTGTAGGAATGATAACAGAAACGTCAACCATAACAATCTCCGTGTTAAGTTCATTTGTAATTACCCTCTTGTATCTCTGTTTAACCGGGATTTACACCAAGACATAAATCAGTTGGCCGTTGCCATGCCCAGTGTTGTTTCATTAACCGATGAAGATGACAGGAACATTAAAAAAAAATTAATTTTTTTTAATTTTAAAAAATTATCTTTTTGGCATATATAATTAGGGGATTCGTTCCAATTGGAAAGAGTACAAAAATAAAAGAACGGATGCTTGATATCAAAACCATAATCCAATAATTGTTCTGAAGACAAAGGTCATAAATCATAAGGAGGATCATGGATGCGAATTCTTGTTGTGGAGGATGATAAAGGCACAGCGCGTTTTATTAAAAAAGGGCTTTCAGAAGAAGGTTTTGTGGCTGATGTCGTATCCGGAGGTGAAGAGGGGCTGTTCATGGCGACGACTGAGATCTATGATCTGATCATCCTGGATGTGATGCTTCCTGTAATCAACGGATTTGAAGTCCTTAGGGCCGTAAGAAAAAAGGGAGTATCAACCCCCGTGCTTTTTCTTACTGCAAAAGATGAGAAGGAGGATATTATACATGGTCTTGATCTGGGAG
This sequence comes from Deltaproteobacteria bacterium, assembly GCA_019308685.1. GTDB lineage: Bacteria > Desulfobacterota > Desulfobacteria > Desulfobacterales > UBA11574 > S5133MH16. The sequence continues at coordinate 3,098 of JAFDHQ010000072.1, read as the reverse complement.
CGGACGATTACCTGGTCAAGCCCTTTGCTTTTGCAGAGCTTCTGGCAAGGGTCAGGGCGGTTCTGCGGCGCGGACAGCCGGGCGAACCCATAGAGAAGCTGGTCGTCGGAGATCTTGTTTTAGACCGTGTTGCGAGGCAGGCCCGGCGAGAGGATAAAATAATCGAGCTTACCGCCAAGGAATTTCAGCTTCTTGAATATATGATGCGTAATACAGGGCAAATACTCACAAAAACAATGATCCTTGACCGTGTCTGGGGGTATGATTTTGACACACAGAGCAATATCATTCAAGTGCATGTGAACCGGCTACGGGCAAAAGTGGATAAGGATTTCAGCACAAAGCTGATACATACGGTTAGAGGGATAGGCTATGTTATCAAAACTCAGGGTTAATTTTTTTAGCCGGTTTGATGTTAAATTAACTATTTTCTATACGTTTGCGCTTCTCCTGATTTCACTGATTCTTTCTTCATTTTTTTATTACAGGCTTCAGCATAATCTTCTAAAACAGATAGACAGAATACTCAAGGATGAGGCAAAAGAATTAATTTTAGAAATTGAGGAAGACAATCACGTAGTAAAGGGATGCAAAGAGTTCTTTGGAGATATATCTTATCGTGTATTTTATCCGGTTTTTTTCCGGGTGATGACTCATGATGGGGTCACTTTATGGGAGTCGGAAAACTTTTCAACGATTTTATCTAAAGGCATAAAAGGAAGAGAACACTTCACCGTTACAGTAGATCACAGGAAAAAAAAACGCTACCGCATTTATGAAAAAAGGTTTACCTTTAATGATCAAGGGCCCTTTGTTGCTCAGATGGCGACAAACACAAAGCGGTCTGATAAAATTCTTGAAAATTCTCTTCTAAACATTTTCAGCGCAATTCCCGTGGTTTTTTTACTGAGTCTCTGCTTTGGAATGTATATTTCACAAAAACCCAGGAAAACATTACGGAACATAACCGCAGTTACAAAAAAAATAACTTCGCAGAATCTTGCGGAAAGGCTTCCGCTGCCTCCGGGTCAGGACGAGATCAGGGATCTTACGCTTACCATTAATTTTATGCTGGACAATATCGAGAGCTCATTTGATGAAGTCAGACAGTTTACTGCAGATGTTTCACATGAACTGAGAAATCCGCTTTCCGCTGTCAAGGGTGAGATTGAAGTTGCTGTTTCCCGCAAAAGAGATGCGGCCGATTATCTGGAAACCCTGCACAACTGTCTTGAGCGGATTGATGATCTGATAAAAATGGTGAATGATCTTTTTCTGATTTCCTGTTTTGACGCAAAGAAATATGACCTTAAACTCAGCCGAATAAATCTTGCCGAGTTATTAGGGGAGATGTATGATTTTTTTCTGCCCATAGCACAGGAAAAAAACATTCAATTTGTCATTGAGCGGTGTGATACGGTATTTGCTTCTGTGGACAGGCATAAGATTCTTCAACTGCTGAGCAACCTTATGGATAATGCGGTAAAGTTTACTCCTGAGAACCAATCCATAACCCTGTCCTTGATCGAACACAGCCATGAAGTCGAGTTGGACGTTAGTGACAGCGGCATCGGCATTCCCGAAGGCAACCTTGAGAACATATTTAAACGGTTTTATCAGGTTGATCCGTCACGGTCAGGCGATGAGCGCGGCGCAGGGTTGGGTCTGCATATATGCAAAAGGATCGCGGAGGTTCATGGTGGATCAATTGCAGCCACAAGAAACACAACAAAAGGTGTAACATTTACGGTAAGGTTGCCTTTAAACTAAAAACCATAATACCTAAAATCTGCATTAACTTTTTTCGGAAGAGACAAATTTGATATAATTACAATGCGCTATCGAGATGTTTTTATCAATATCCGCATACTGATAACGGGACAAATAAAAGGATAAAATCCGTATTAGATTTCGAAAAAAGTTAACCCTTTGGGAGCCTTGTCTCAACCGGATCTACTGCCTTATCAATCGATTGCAGTATTACAATACGGCTGCACGATTTATGCCTTGTATATCCGGTCGATACAAGGCTTGCAGAATTTAGGTAATGTCAAAATGATTTTCGAAAGTCTCCGGAAACTGAAATCTGAAGCAGAATTTTTCCAATGGTCTGATCAGAGATGGATAGAAAATGGCGATTGACACTTCGTATTGCCTCTGATATTCAACCTCTTGTTATATAGTTAAATGAGGGGTCGGAGAGTTTTTTTAATTTAGCCGCTCCATGAATAATCCACAACGACACCGTACAAACTCATACATAAGGGATCGTAACGAAAAAACAGTGTATCAATATTAAAATAAATAGGTTTGGGTGATAAAATTTTTTATCTTTTCATTACGAATTCATAAAAGTGCTGTTTTTTCGCAACGATCCCTAATGCATTCAAACAGTGTACAATTTCGTTGCGGATCATTCATTCCGCTTGATTTGGAGCTCTAAAAGAGAAACTCCCCGAACCCTCAGTTAAATAGTTGAATGGTTAACTGGATGAACTAAGGAGGATTTTTTTTTGGAAACAACACGAAAACCAACCTTAAACCGTTTTTTGGTGATTTTGATACTGTTTGGTATGATTTTCGGCAGTTCTCAATCGGCAGTAGCCAAAGTCAAGAAAGTTGCGATAGTGCCATTTAAAATCAATGCTGAAAAGGATTTGTCGTTTTTAAGAGACGGAATTGTCGATATGCTCACATCCCGGCTTTGCATAGAAGACAAGGTAGCCGTATTATGCCGTGAAGAGATCGCCAAGGTACTGAAAACGGTTTCACCCCCGATTAATGAAAGCAAGGCGCGCAAAATCGGAACCCGGCTGGGTGTGGATTTCGTTCTTTTCGGCAGCCTCACGGTTTTCGGAGAAAGCGTGAGTATCGATGCCAAAATGGTGGATGTTTCAGGAACCAAACCTGTTTTGACCTTTTTCAACCAGAGTCAGGGAATGGACGAGGTCATCCCCAAAATCAACCTTTTTGCCACGGATATAAATGAGAAAGTGTTTGGCCGGGCCATGCCGGCCCGGAAACTTGCTGTCACGTCCCAGACGCCGCAGATGCAACCCCCGCAAGATCAAACCGATGTTCGAATGCACCCGGAAAAA
>JAFDHQ010000071.1 GCA_019308685.1 Deltaproteobacteria bacterium | reverse complement strand
AAAGAATGGTTTTGCTTAATGAACCGATTAGAAATCTTGGGACCTACAAAGTCCCTATTCGCGTTTACAAGGATGTAGAGCCTGAAATTATTATTGAAGTGGTGCCCGAGTAAACGTCCTTGATATTCTATCCCGCTATAACGGGAAAAAAGAAGAATATTGTAACCGTTCACAGAGTCGTTGAGTTTATGGAAATTCCAAATAACAAATCCCAAAAAACAAATAAGTTCCAATGACCTAAATTCAAAATCCCAAACAAAAAAAACAATCACTTTTGAACCGGTTTGTAATTTGGAGTTTGAGATTTGTGATTTGTTTGAGTTTTGGTGCTTGAGATTTGAGATTTACCCGCCTAAGGCGGGTTAATTTGTAATTTGCCTGCCCGCCGTTCTTTTGGCGAGATATGGCAGATAAAAAGTTGAAAACCGGAAAAGATCCTTATCTTTATCATCTTCCACCCCAGAGCCTTGAGGCTGAAGAATCTATTTTAAGCGCAATTCTGGTTGATAACGATACCCTGCTTGAAGTCCTCGAGATCCTCTCACCCGAAGATTTTTACAGATCTGCTCATCAGAAAATATTTTCCGCCATCTCAGAACTCTTTTCAAGAAATGAACCTGTTGATCTGGTAACCTTGACCAATATATTAAGAGAGCATGATCAATTGGAAGAAATCGGCGGAGCAGCATATCTTGCAAATCTTGTTGATACTGTCCCGCTCGCTGTAAATGCACAGTATTATGCCAAAATCATCTACGACAAGGCCTGTTTAAGACGCCTTATTGAAAAAACAAATTCCATAGCCAAACGCTGCTTTGAGGATCGAGGTGATGTTGACAACGTTATCGATTTTGCAGAAAGTTCCATTTTTGAGATATCTGAAAATAAAATCAGGCCGACATTTTATCCCATTGGAAAAATAATCGAAAGCAACATTGATGTTCTTGAAGAACGCCAAGGCAACAGAACTTTGGTTACCGGCGTTGCCACAGGCTTTACCAAACTTGATGAGTTAACCGCGGGGTTACAAAAATCTGATCTTGTTATTCTGGCCGGACGTCCGGGCATGGGAAAAACAGCTTTTGCCCTGAATATTGCAAAGAATGCAGCCGTGGATTCAAATATTCCCGTTGCCATATTCTCCCTTGAGATGTCCAAGGAACAGCTATCCTTGCGAATGCTCAGCTCCGAGGCGAGAATTGATTCTTCTCGCTTAAGAAGGGGATTTATAAGCCAGGACGACTGGATAAAGATTACAGATTCCGCCGGAGTTTTGTCTCAAGCACCGATTTTTATCGACGATTCACCCAACATTACCGCTTTGGAAATCAGAGCCAAATCGCGCAGGTTAAAGATGGAAAAAAATATCGGCCTTATCATTATTGACTATCTACAGCTTATGAAAAGCCGCATCGCGGCGGAACGACGTGATCTTGAAATCTCGGAAATCTCGCGATCCCTAAAAGCCTTGGCCAAAGAGCTCGATATTCCGGTTGTTGCACTCTCCCAGTTGAACCGAAAACTGGAAGAACGTAGTGATAAACGTCCGCAGCTTGCAGACCTGAGAGAGTCCGGAGCTTTAGAGCAGGATGCCGACGTTGTGGCATTTCTTTACAGGGATGAACTATACAACAGGGACGAAAACAATCCCAACAAAGGAAAAGCAGAATTAATCGTGTCCAAACAAAGAAATGGTCCCACCGGGTTCACCATATTGACATTTTTGGACACCTATACTCGCTTTGAAAATTACGCCCCCAGAGAGTAAAGAATCCTGGCCCATAGGACCAGGCTTTGGTTTGACCCTAAAAGGGTCTGTTATCTTACAAGCCGGACAAGTTAAAAGTGATAAGTGAACTAAAGTGCCTATATCTGGTTAGCCGGTTAACCGGTTAGCCCGTTGTCCGGTATTAAATTACGGGCTAACGGGCTTAACGGGCCAACGGGCACAACCTTTTTTAACTTTAGCGGGTTTAGTTCACTTCAAACTCTTACGGCAAATCTTCTGGCAGAGTCGGATAACTCCGACCCGGCCACAGGACCAGGTTTTTAAGATTAAATAAACCAATCTATCAACATGAAAAGGCTTTTCGGTAATATCGGCGGGCTTAAGGCCGGTCAAATCCGCAGGCTGGAAAATTTATACCGCCGTCGCTTTCCACCTCAGTTTCTCATCACCTTGGAACTTGCTCGTGATATAAGCAGGCTCTCCCATGAAATTCGCCGTCAGATCGGCCTTCTTATAAACCGGCAGGGTAAGATTGTCTATGTCATTGTGGGAAACCATCATGGAATTGTCATCCCGGATACCAGTGAATATCGCGTGGCACCCGGCCGTCTAAAGGGGCTCAGATGCATACACACCCACCTTAATAATGAATCACTGACAAGAGAAGACCTTACCGACCTTGCCCTTTTAAGACTCGACATCATGGCAGCCGTCACCATGACCCGGGAGGGTTACCTTCATCGGGTTCATGCGGCTTATATCTTACCAAAAAGTTCGGCTGGAAAGTCGTTTGAGATCTTAAAGCCCTTGAATCCCAACCAACTCGATATCGGATGTATAGACCTTATCCAGTCACTTGAAACAGAGCTTGCCCAAATAACGTCCTTGTTTGAAGCAGATACAGCAAAAGAAAGAGCGCTTCTCATCAGCGTTACGACGATCTCCAGACGAGCCGCTATGGCTTCTTTGGCAGAGCTGGAAGATCTGGCGGCATCGAGCGGTATCGAGGTCGTTGGAACCGTGTTGCAGCAACGGCGAAAATTAAATACCCGATTCCTTATGGGCATGGGAAAGCTTCAAGATCTGATCATTCTGGCACTTCAGAAAGGAGCAACATTAATCATTTTCGATCAAGAATTAAACCCGTCTCAAATCCGGTCCATTACCAATAAGACAGATTTAAAAGTAATTGACAGAACCCAATTAATTCTTGATATTTTTGCGCAACGGGCTCAATCCAAGGAAGGGAAACTTCAAGTCGAGCTTGCCCAGTTAAAATACCTGCTTCCACGACTGATTACAAAAAATACCGCCATGTCACGTTTGACCGGAGGTATCGGCGGTCGCGGGCCGGGAGAAACAAAGCTGGAAATAAACCGCAGGCGGGTGCGTCACCGGATAACACGGTTGGAAAATGAGTTGTTCCTTGTAATGAAACAAAGAAAGCAACAAAGAGCCAAACGTACCAAAAAGGGATTGGCTATTATTTCCATTATCGGGTATACCAATGCCGGGAAATCTACTCTGCTGAACACCCTTACAAAAAGTAACGTTCGGGCTGAAAGCCGACTTTTTGCCACATTGGACCCTTCCAGTAGACGCCTTAAATTTCCGAGGGATATAGAGGTCATCATTACGGATACTGTAGGATTTATAAAAAACCTCCCCAAAGACCTTATGGTTGCTTTTCGTGCAACCTTGGAAGAACTTGAAAATGCAAATCTTCTTTTGCATGTAATCGATATCAGCAATCCTCGTTTTAAAGACCAGATCGAGTCTGTTGAAAAAATACTTGCCGATCTTAATCTGCACCATATCTCCTTAATCCGGGTTCTGAACAAAAAAGATCTCGTCGACCCAAAAATTGTCGATGCACTGACCGGAACCCTGAACGGAACAGCCATATCGGCCAATGTCGAATCCACTTTGAACCCCCTGATCGAAAAGATGGAAGCCTCGATACATGATATGAAAAATCTCTCATCTGGTCGTTTTCATGGCTCAAGATCTTAATAATTTGTTGTTGACATCTAAATACAAATAAATATAAATGTTCATTCGTATCTGTTCACGAAGTAATTGATAACAAATCCCAAATCATTTACCCTGTTAAATAATGCTTCGCATTAAATCTACGATTTATTTAACAGGGCAGGTAAATTCCAATGACCGAAATTCAAAATCCCAAACAAAAAAACAATCACTTTTGAACCGGTTTGGAATTTGGAGTTTGAGATTTGAGATTTGATGGATCTGGAACTTGTAAAAAAAATCGGTGTCGCTGCTGCATATAAAGGCCAGAGGGTGCTTCTATCCCACTATGGCACGGGTAAATCCAAAGTCGATAAAAAGGGGATTATTGATCTTATTACAGAAGCGGATACCCAATCCGAAAAGACAATCATAAGAACCATTAAAAAAGCTTTCCCTGATCATTCGATCCTGGCAGAAGAAAGCGGTCTGAACAAAGGCAACGCTGATTATCAATGGATTGTCGATCCGCTGGATGGTACGACAAATTTTGCACATCAGCTCGGTCTTTTCTCTATTTCCATAGCTTTTGCTTTGGGCGATGATACAGTTATCGGCATTGTATTAATCCCGTTAGCTGGAGAACTTTTTATTGCTGTAAAAGGCAAAGGCGCCGAACTCAACGGCCGCCCGATAAAAGTCTCTAACGCACAAAAAGTTTCTGAAAGTTTACTGGTCACCGGGTTCCCTTATGATTTTATAGATTGTTTGGATCCCCTGATGACCCGTTTTTTAAAATGCTTGAAAGCCTCTCAGGGAGTACGAAGACTCGGATCAGCCGCCATCGACCTTTGTTTTGTCGCCTGTGGACGATTTGACGGATTCTGGGAACAAAATTTAAAGCCCTGGGATACTGCGGCAGGGGAATTGATTGCAAGAGAAGCAGGAGCAACCGTAACAGATTTTTCAAATAAACCCTTTAATATTTACAAAAAGGAAATTCTTGCAACCAACAGTCACGTGCATGAGGAAATGATTTCATTGTTGGAGTTAAAGGATAAAACATGAAAAAGGAATTAATGGATAAAATCTCTTTTGACAATCATCTTGGATGCTTCGGTAATTTCAACATTGAGGATCCGATCTGTAGAAAGTTTTGTGCGTTACGGCTGCGTTGTGCCATAGATCGCAATAAAAATACCCGGATGGAGCTATTAGAGGATTTGATATCTACCAGTGAAATGTTTATTAAAATACAATAACTTAACAGTTCTTTGAAACAAATCGATTTCAAGCGATAACAAATCCCAAATCATTTACCCTGTTAAATAATGCTTCGCATTAAATCTACGATTTATTTAACAGGGCAGGTAAATTCCAATGACCGAAATTCAAAATCCCAAACAAAAAACAATCACTTTTGAACCGATTTGGAATTTGGAGTTTGAGATTTGTTTGAGATTTGGTGCTTGAGATTTGAGATTTATTTGGAATTTGGTACTTGGAATTTGGGATTTAATTGATTTTTGGCGCCTGGAGTTTGGGATTACAAAAAATCCGTGAGCGGTTACAATTTCAGCTCGGAAAAATCTTGCCGGGATTTAATATCCCTTTGGGGTCAAAAACCTTTTTTATTTTCTTCATCAGGTTAAGCTCAACAGAACCGATCTCTTTTTCGATGTATGCAGATTTTGTTATTCCGACCCCATGCTCACCGGAAATTGTGCCCCCGAGTTCGAGGGTATAGTCGAACAGGATATCAATTGCGTACTCCGCTTTTTTCAGTTCCGTTTTATTCTTCTTGTCAAGCATTATATTAAAGTGGATGTTACCGTCACCGGCATGCCCGAAACTCACCATTATAAGCCCGGTTTCCTCCTTTAAGGAATTTATCTTTCTAACCATATCAGGAATTTTGCTTCTCGGGACAACAATATCCTCGTTGATCTTATCCGGAGCAAACTGGTACAGGGCCGGAGATATGGCTTTACGTGCTTTCCATAGATTATCAGCCTCTTCTTTGGTATCGGCTATTTTAATATTCTTTGCACCCATGGACATGCACACGGTTCTTAATTGCTTTATAATCACATCGGTCTCATCGACTTTTCCGTCCACTTCTATCAGGAGCAACGCTTCGGCTTCAACCGGCAGACCGATCTTAAGTCGGCTTTCTGCACATCGAATTGAAGCATTATCCATAAATTCTATGGTTCGAGGGATGATTCCGCGCCGAATGACTTCTGAAACCGTCTCCGCTGCAGTCTCCAGTTTGTCAAAAACAGCCGTCATAGCTCTTACAGCTTCGGGAAGGGGCAGCAACCTCAATGTCATCTGGGTAATTATTCCTAAAGTCCCTTCGGAACCGATCAGAAGCCGGGTCAGATCGTATCCCACTACTCCCTTGGTGGTCTGCACGCCGGTGTGTATAATTTCACCGGTTGCCAAGACAGCTTCTAATCCCAGCACATAATCCCGGGTAACACCATATTTAACCGCCCGGGGACCCCCTGCACATTCTGCCATATTACCGCCCAGAGTTGCAAATTCAGAACTCGCCGGATCAGGAGGATAGAAAAGTCCCTCTTTTTCAACCGCCCGGTGAAAACGACCGGTAACAACACCGGGTTCCACATGGGCGATAAGATTGCCCTTATCAATTTCAAGGATACGGCTAAAACGAGCCATCACAAGTATCACTCCGCCGCTCACGGCAAGAGACCCGCCGGTCATCCCGGAACCGGACCCACGGGGAATGACAAAGAAACCCTCTTGGTTGGCTAGACTTAATATGGTGGAGACTTCTTTGGTATTGCCAGGGAAACAGACGGCATCGGGAAGATAGGACTGGGCAGTTGCATCGTATGCATAGCAGACAAGATCTTCTTTTTTCCTGCTGCAGCTGGATTTCCCCACGATTTTTTGAAGTTTTCTGAACGCAGAGTCTGTGAGTGCCAATGTTTAAAATTTACCCGATTCTAGTTTGCTGCAGAGAAATTCAACCTGTTTCTGCATGGGACCGTTTCCTTTTAATCCCCGTTCAACGGCACCGATGGAATGAAGGGCAGTGGCATGATATCTGTTGAAACTTCTCCCTATGGTCTGAAGGGGAGAATCCGTATATCTGCGTGACAGATAAATCGCTATCTGTCTCGGTCGAACAATAGATTGCTTCCGGGAGCTCGAAACAATGTCATTGATTGAAATACTGTAATATTTACAAACCAGCTTCTTGATAGCATCTATGGTAATATTTTTTCGGTGACGTACGATATTCTTGACAACACTTTCAGCAAGCATAAGGTCAATGGGTGCTCCCAAAAGAGACGATTTTGCGGTGACTCCGATAAGGCCGCTTTCGAGTTGTCTCACATCCTCAGTGAGTTCACTGGCCAGATAATGGATCACGTCTTCCTGCAGTTTATATCCGTTATGCATTGCTTTTTTTTGTAATATTTTGACTCTGGTCCTGAAGTCCGGCGGATCTATGTTCGAAATAAGAGAGCATGAAAAACGTGATCTTAATTTATCATTGATTTTCGGTATTTCTGCCGGAAGACAGCAACTCGAAAAAATTATTTTTTTACCGGATTCAAACAGTGTATCAAGGGTTAATGCAAGCTCAATCTGGGTCCTTTCCTTTCCGCTAAGATAATGAACATCTTCAAGCAGCAATACGTCGCATTGATTCCTGTATTTTCCTTTGAACTTATTGATAGAGTCATGCCGAAACGCATGAATCATTTCATTGCTAAAGTCGTCGGCAGTCATATAATATACACGTTCCGAAGGATATTCGGACAAGATATAATTCCCAATGGCCTGGGAGAGATGGCTTTTTCCCAAACCGGTTTTGGACAACAAGAATAAAGAATTTTGGTGAGCTATATTTCGTGAAGCCAGCGACAGGGATGCTGAATAGGCAAAGTCATTATTGCCGCCAACTACAAAGTGATCAAAAGTAAAATCTTTCCGCATGAGGCGGCCGCTATGCGGGCACACATTTATATTGGGGAGTTCTAATTGAAAATTATTATCTTCTTTGGGTTTTGAATGAACCTTTGTTTTAGAAACCTCGATTAACAGTCTATATTTCCTTCCGGTCACCCGTTTTAGCTCTGACTCTATCAGAGCGCCATAATTATCAAGTACACGTTTTTTGGAAAAAAAGTTGTGGGAGGATAGAACAATTGAGTATTCATTACATTTTACCATTTTCAGCGGATCAATCCACATCCTGAAACAGTGGGTAGGAATAGATAACTTAATAGCAGCTTTTGTCTCTTCCCAAATCTTCTTCATGTTAAATTAATGGTAAAATTTGTGTGTTTTGTGGCAAATATTTTTTGGTTCTGGCCCGCCCACCTTACTCCGCTTGGCAGGCGGGCGGGCTTGTTCGGGTCAGGGGTTTATATTGACGATTTTGCAAACAGATAATCCTATTATTTCAGAAAAAAGTTGGAAAAACTAATGATATAAAATAACTTAAGAGCGTTACTGGAGGTTAGAAGAAATACGACTAAATACCAAAAAATAGTATTCGCTTACTTAATGGATTATCTGTTATGTGTCAATCCCGATAAACTCGATTTTTTTCTTATCTGTTATCGAGTTATTAACAATTTATATCTTACTGTTTTATTTAATTTAATTAATACAAAAAAGACAACTGCTTTTAAATACAACATTTTTTAAAAGTTTGTTTTCTATAAATATTTTAAACATATCCATGGTTATTCACAAAATTTCGACAATAATGTTATTTGATGAAACCTCCTGTTTTCTCCCATTATCTTTAAATTTTAAAAAAAATAATCGAAATTCATTTTTTTATTTTAATTCATCTATAATGAACAGCAAAACCATATGATATTTTTTTTATTTATTTGAATTTTTTTTATTCTTTTTGTAGTATACCCGATTCAAGTTAAATAGGACGCAGATTTTCGCTGATATACACAGATAATATTATTATTTCTTAATTTAAAAATCTTGATAATCTGTGTTCATCTGTGTCCAAAAAAGGAAATTCCTATGCTATCAAAACATCTTCCGATTATCGGAATTACCATGGGAGACCCTGTTGGAGTCGGCCCGGAGATTATCCTTTTATCCCTTATAAACCCTTCAATTTACGAAATCTGCAGGCCTCTTGTTATTGGAGATTCACGAATGCTGGGTGCTGCAAAGAAAAATATCCAAAGCCGCCTGAAGATCGAATCTATCAAAGCCCCCGATGCCGGTACATATAAATGCGGGGTCGTTGATGTGTTGAATATTTCCGAGCTTGATCCGAACACGACATCATTGGGCAAACCCACGGTTCAGACAGGAAAAGCAATGGTTCGCTATATAACAACCGCAGTCGATTTGGCGATTAAAAAACGTATTGCGGCAATGGTCACATGCCCCATAAACAAAATGGCCATGCAGTTGTCCGGATGTCATTACAACGGCCATACCGAACTCCTGGCTGAACGTACCCAATCTGACGAATTTGCCATGATGCTTGCAGGGAACAGGCTTCGTGTGGTTCTTGTAACCATCCATGTTCCTTTAAAAAATGTTCCTGCCATCCTTTCACGGCAACAGATAGTAAAGACCATTAAACTTGCCTGGCAGGCTTTGTATGAACGGTTTGGATTTAAAACCCCCCGCATCGCCGTTGCCGGACTTAACCCCCATGCCGGCGAAGGAGGCATGTTCGGCGATGAGGAAAAAAATGTTATCGAGCCGGCAATCCGTGATGCCAAAAATCAGGGGTTTTACGCTTCCGGACCGTTTCCTCCGGACACAATTTTTTATCACGCAGCAAATAAACGTTATGACGCCGTTGTATGCATGTATCACGACCAGGGACTTATTCCGTTCAAACTGATTCATTTTAACAATGGTGTTAATACCACACTGGGGCTTCCGATTATAAGAACCTCTGTTGACCATGGTACCGCTTACGATATTACCGGAACCGGTATGGCAGACCCAGGGAGTCTGATTGCAGCAATAAATATGGCCGCCCAACAGGCAATTTACGTAAAAGACAAACCGTAAAAATATAGGAAATAGGAATTTGAAAACAGATAACCGCAAATGGACGCTAATGAACATTAATATTTTATTTTTAATTCGTGTTTATTTGTGTTCATTCGTGGTGGACAAGTAAAGCCTATAGTACCAGATTTTAATCTATGAAGACTGAAAAAATATTTATACGAGGCGCAAGACAACATAATCTGAAAAACATCGATGTTGAATTGCCTCGAAATAAGCTGATCGTGGTTACCGGAATTTCCGGATCGGGCAAATCGACGCTTGCGTTTGACACCCTTTATGCCGAAGGACAACGCCGGTATGTGGAATCACTATCCACTTATGCGCGCCAGTTTCTGGAACGCATGGAAAAGCCGGATGTAGACATGATCGAAGGACTGTCACCCGCCATCGCAATTGAACAGAAAACAGCCAGCCACAACCCCCGGTCGACAGTGGGGACAGTTACAGAAATTTATGACTATCTTCGCCTGCTTTTCGCCAGAGTCGGTACACCCCACTGTTACAAATGCGGCCAACCCATTACTTCTCAAACTCTGGACCAGATTCTGGACAAAGTGTTATCCCTTAGCCGGGGCACCCGGATTGTCATTATGGCACCTCTGGTTTCAGGCCAGAAAGGCACACATGATAAGCTTTTTAAACGGTTGAAAAAGGAAGGATTCGCCCGCGTCCGTGTTGATGGGAAAACCATGGAAATTGAAGAGGCGGGCGGACTTGATAAATACAAGAAGCACACCATTGACGTGGTTGTGGACAGACTGGTTGTAAAAGAAAAGATTAAAAACCGGCTGGCAGATTCTCTGGAACTGGCTATGTCTCAGTCAGATGGTCTTGTTACCGTAGACGTTCTCGGCACGGGGCCGGTTCTTTTCAGTGAAAAATCAGCATGTATTTCCTGTGGTATCAGTTATCCTGAATTCACACCGGCAAGCTTTTCTTTCAATTCTCCACAGGGCGCTTGCCCAAAATGTGAGGGCTTGGGTTCAACAACTGAATTTGACCCCGATCTTATCATTCCAAATCACGAACTTTCGCTACGGGAAGGAGCGGTTGCCCTTTGGGCCAACAGAAACACCGTTCATTTTATCGAATTTTTAGATGCTCTGACGTCTCACTATGGTGTTGACATCTATACTCCCTACAAGAATCTTCCGGATCATTTTAAACATGTGCTTTTGTACGGATCCGGAAAAGACCGGATCAGATTCTATTTTGAACGAAATAATCGCCGATTTACTTATGAAAAACGATTTGAAGGTATTATTCCCAAATTAGAAAGACGTTACCTGGAAACCCAATCATACCAGTCCAGAGAAGAAATTAAGCGTTATATGAATTTTCGCCACTGCCCTGAATGCCATGGTGCCAAGTTAAACAGGGCAAGCAGATCCGTGAAGGTAGGCGGCCTTACCATATTCGAAACCACACAACTTACGGTGGCCAGCGCCCATACTTTTTTTAATAAATTAAAACTCACAGGCAAAAAAGAGATCATTGCAAAAAGAATTCTGAAAGAAATCAATGAACGGCTGGGATTTCTTGAAAACGTGGGTCTAAGTTATCTAACCCTTGACAGATCCGCTTACACCCTTTCCGGCGGAGAAGGCCAGCGGATACGTCTGGCCACGCAGATCGGATCAAAATTGACCGGCGTCCTTTATGTTCTGGATGAACCGAGCATAGGCCTGCACCAGAGAGACAATCAGCGCCTGCTTGAAACCCTTTTACAGATGCGCGATCTTGGCAACACGGTTCTTGTGGTAGAGCATGATGAGGAGACCATACGTGCATCGGATCATGTTGTCGACATGGGGCCCGGTGCCGGGGTCAGAGGGGGTGAAGTGGTCTTTTCCGGAACTCCGGAAGCGCTTTTGAATGAAAAAAAATCATTAACCGGTCAGTACCTGTCCGGCAGGAAGTATATTGAAGTCCCTTCCAACCGGCGTATCGGGCACAAAAAAAAACTGATCATCAAAGGCGCTTCTCAAAACAATCTCAAAAACATCCAAGTGGAATTCCCGCTGGGCTGTTTTATATGCATAACCGGTGTGTCCGGATCGGGAAAATCGTCCTTGATCCTGGAAACCCTTTACCATGTACTTGCCCAGAGGCTCTATCATGCAAGAATGCCGGCAGGAAACTACTCCAAAGTCCTCGGAGTTGAATATATCGATAAGGTCATCAACATTGACCAGTCCCCCATAGGCAGAACTCCACGTTCCAACCCCGGGACCTATACCGGTGTTTTTACTTATATCAGAGAACTCTTTTCCAGAACACCCGAAGCCCGTATGCGGGGATACAAACCCGGTCGTTTCAGTTTCAATGTAAAAGGAGGAAGGTGCGAAGCCTGCCGGGGTGACGGCATCATAAAGATAGAGATGCATTTTTTGCCGGATGTTTATGTTGCCTGTGATGTCTGCCGAGGCAAACGATACAACCGTGAGACCCTGGAAATCAAATACAAAGGTAAAAACATCGCGGATATCCTTGACATGACCGCAAACCAGTCATTTAGCTTTTTTGAAAAGATAAACAATATCAGGTCCAAATTGCAAACTCTGATCGATGTGGGACTCGGATATATCCATATCGGTCAACCGGCCACAACATTGTCCGGCGGAGAAGCCCAGCGGGTAAAACTCTCCCGGGAACTTAGCAAAAAAGGCACGGGTAACACCGTCTATATCCTTGATGAACCGACCACAGGTCTTCATATGGACGATATCAACAAACTGTTAAATGTACTGTCACGACTCGTGCAAGCAGGGAATACCGTTATTGTGATCGAACATAACATGGATGTCATCAAGACCGCCGACCATATTATCGATCTCGGACCTGAAGGAGGGGATGAAGGGGGAAATATTGTGGGGTGCGGCACACCGGAACAAATCGCCAATATAAGCGGCTCTTATACCGGACAGTTTTTAAAAAAGGTTTTGGCATAAAACAAAACAGGGCCATGCCTTTGAAAAAGCACAGCCCTGTTTTATTTACATATAAACTTTTTTTTAGTGGCCGGCGCCAAACAACCCGGCAATCGCAGCTGCCTGGGGATGCGCATAGATAAGAATCAATGCGACAACCAGCGCATAAATACAGAGCGATTCTACCATGGCGAGACCGATCAGCATGGTGACCGTTACTTTACCGGATGATTCGGGGTTCCTGGCAATACCTTCAACAGCACCCTTTATACCTAAACCCTGTCCGATACCGCAGCCAAAAGCTGCAATCCCGACTCCAAAACCCGCTGCAGTCACGCATGCGATAAAAAATTGTAATGCTTGTCCTTCCATAATCTGCTCTACCTCCTTTTATTAAGGTTTTTTTGCTTCTTCCATTTTCCCATTAAAAACAAAAAGCAAAATATTATTTCTATATTTTTTTTAACCACAAACCTAAACCGGATATATCTTAAAAGTTAAAAGTGAACTAAATCCGCCAAAGTACGGTGGCGGATAAAGTTGAAAGTGAGCTAAAGTTAAAAAAGGTTGTGCCCGTTGGCCCGTTAAGCCCGTTAGCCCGTAATTTAATACCGGACAACGGGCTAACCGGTTAACCGGCTAACCAGATATAGGCACTTTAGGTCACTTTAGACACTCCACACTCAATAATCGCATATTAATGTGCATGTTCGATGGCACCGGTAAAATACATGACGGAAAGTAAATAGAACACAAAAGCCTGTACCAGTGCGACAAAGATACCGAGAACCATGATCGGAAGCGGTGCAAAAAACAGACCGGCCAGAGCAAAAAGAATCCCCGCGACAAGTTCATGTCCCATCATATTTCCCATAAGACGGAAAGATAGTGACAGTATGCGTGCTAAATGGCCAATGAGTTCAATAGGAAATATAAGGGGTACCATCCACCAGACAGGCCCAAGGAAATGTTTTATATATTTGACTCCGTGATACTTAATACCGATAACATGGGTAAAAAGTACAACAACAAGTGCACATGAAAGGGTTGTGTTGAGGCTGGCGGTGGGCGGATAGAATCCAGGAATAAGCCCTATGATGTTGCAGGTAAAAATATAAAGAAAAACCGTTGCCAGAAGCGGAAAGAGCCAGCGGCCTTCCTCCCCCGTGATATCAATGGTAAATTCTTCGAGTGCTGAAACAATAATCTCCATAACATTTTGTACTTTTGTGGGAACAAGGCTTACACTTTTGGAAGCAAAGAACCCGAGCACGATAAGGATGATCATGACAACCCACGAATAAACAATGTAAGGATATGAATGGGCGAAATGCCCAAAACCGATCAGTTCAAAAAACTTTACAAAAAAGAGATACGGATGTTCCACCTTAAGTCGCCTCCTTGAAAATATATTTTGTTAGTTCGCACATGGTTGCAAGCATGATACTCGCCACCACAACCGAAAGACCGATAAAAAGACCCAACGGGTCAACATAGTGACCGGATATGAGAACAAATATAATAAGGCCGCTGATTAAAAAGCGGATATAATATTTGGCTAAAACCACTCGATGAGAAGAAAGGCGGGACGGCCTGAGTGCTTTTTTAAGTGTCCGGTACAATAGATGGAAGTTGATGGTAACAATAAGGCCGCCAAAGATAATTCCCCTGGCAAAATCAGGCGGCAAAAGAACAAGACCGGTAATGCTTGCAGCAAAAAAAAGAATCCAGTTTGAATGGGTAACAAATTTTAAGAGACGCTGCTGAATTTCCACGTTGATAATATCCCGTTAGAGTTTTCTGCTCTTTTTTATTGCAAGCCCAATATTTCTATATCCTGCTGCGATTCCGAGCCCAAGGCAAATAAGCGTAAACCAAGGAGTTGTGTTAAATACCCGTCTGTCAAGATAAACTCCGACAGCAAGTCCGATAAAAATGGAAAGCGCAACGGACAAGCCGACGCTGCTGTAATATGCCAGTTCCTTTATGGCACGTCTGGTTTCCCTCTTCATGGGGAAAAACACCTTCTTGAACACGAAAAGACTCTTCAAAATAAGAGCCGGTAAAAACGCATTGCATCTAACACATGAAATTCAGCAAGTCAATGCAAAAAATAATTAAATTATAGGTGAAGAGCACTTGCATCAAAAACCGGGCCGTCGATACAGGCATGCATGTAATTCCCTGATGCCTCTTTTCTTTCAACCGCGCACCCAAGGCAAGCCCCCATGCCGCAAGCCATGATTGTTTCGATGGAGACCTGGCAAGGAACGGTATGCTTTTCTGAAATACCCGCCACACATTTTAGCATCTCCAAAGGGCCGCAAGCGTAAATAATATCCGGCCGATAATTCTCTATAGTTGTTTCAAGGGGATGGGTTACAAAACACCGGTCTCCGGCACTCCCATCGTCCGTTGTTAAATGAATTTTCATGCCCATACGCAAAAAATCATCGCTGCACAACAGGTCATCCTTTGATCTTCCGCCAAGAAAAACCGTGCATTCAGAGGGATCTGTTCCTTTTGTTTGCAAATATACAGCTAAAAAAAGCATCGGAGCAACCCCGATCCCTCCGGCAACAATAAAGATGCGTTTATAATGATTCGAAAAAATAAACCCATTGCCCAGGGGACCGAGGGTATTTACCACATCGCCTTTTCGGTGTCCGGAAAGCAGTTTAGTACCCTCTCCCACGACCTTGTAAAGAAGTTCAATCCCTTCTGTCCGACCTTGGGTTGTAATAATTCTGTGTATAGAAAACGGTCGAGGCAAAAAAGGAGCCATCCGGCCGGGAAAGTGCAGCATGATGAACTGACCGGGTTTTGCGCCTGAATATCCCTTGTGACAGGTTAAACCAATTCTGTAATATTCGTTTCCTGCCGGGTTATTCCACAGAACTTTAACTTTTTCCTGATACATATTTATTTAATCGCGAGAACCTGGTCCTCTGGACCAGGTCAGAGAAAATTGGCTCTGCCATGTTTTGGTAGTTAATAGAAGTGCCTAAAATGCCTAAAATTTAAAGTGCCTAAAGTTGTGGTACGCCTCCGGCGAATCAATTTTAGGGGTAAAAGCCGGGTACTTTGGGCCCTGATCTTTATTTAAGACCGATTACCGATGCAAACCTTCCGGTATCACCCTCTCCGCGAAACGAAAAAAATCGGTCTATATTGCATTTTGTACATAATCGGCTTAAATTCACGTTATCGATCAAAACTCCTGCCCGGCAAAGCTGATCACAACTTAATGACCAAAAATCAAAATGGTCGTTATCATCCTTGTATTTCCAGTATTTCTTTGGGATCTCTTTTTCGTAGTTCACGAACTCGGCACAGCACGGCCCCAGAGACGCACCGATTCCCGCAACAATATCACCGGCATTGCAACCAAAGCTTTTGTTCATTACCTTTATGGTGAGGCCTATGATATTATTGATGCTCCCGCGCCATCCCGAATGTACATTTGCCACAACTTGCCGAACCGGGTCGTACATGATTATCGACTGACAGTCGGCCACTTGTATGACCAGAACTTTTTTTCGTATATTCGTAACCAGGGCATCCCCCACAGGTTTGTGTTCGGAATCCCGATGGTTCACACCCATCTGCTTTCTAAAAATTTCAGATGGTTCAACTTCCTCACAAAGATTAGAATCAAAAGTGATCGGGTGATTATTATCTTTCGAAAAGACCATGACTCTGCTTCCGTGGACCTGCTCCGCAAAAACAAGGTCTTCTTCGTTGAGACATTTTGATATGATTCCCCTGTTCCGCCTGACATTCAAATCATCATCACCAACACCGAAACTGATATTTAAGCTTCGAAAAGGACCGGTGCTCGCACCGGCGTTTCTGGTAAAAATTCCATGCGTAATACCGGGAAGCTTGGCAAATGTTTCAAATTCCAAGAACGAAACACCATTTTTATGGGTTATTATCATGCCGTGAATTTTCTCAGCCTCCATCTCCGGGTTGATAACGGTTTACGATTCTTTGGATGATTCGCGAAGTCGAAATTTCGGTGACTACCGGAACTCTGACCACTTTGCCGCCATTTGCTTTTACAATATCAGCCCCTATGATCTCCTCTTCAATCCAGTCGGCTCCCTTTACAAGTACGTCAGGCTTTAATTCCTTTATAATTTTTAAGGGATCCGGTTCATTAAAAACCGTAATATAATCTACACACTCCAAACCGGCCAGAACTTCAGCTCTCTTCGGCCTGTTTTCGGGCTTAATGGATCTTACCGACTCATCGGAATTTAATCCCACCACCAGAACATGCCCTTGGGATCGGGCAGCGGCGAGATAACGCACATGACCCACATGCAAAATATCAAAACATCCGTTCGTAAAAACAATCTTTTTCCCTGACTTGCGCAGGTCATGTACAATTTTTATCAAGTCTCGTATTTCTAATATTTTATCCGTCATATTTCAACAATTGAAATATTTATGATTGGAATTCGTATATATTAAATTATCATTCGCCATAACCAATTATGTTAATTTTCATTTTTCAACAAAAATTAGCCCGTGCCACACGCCCTGCCCCGCCTTTCAATAGAACTTTAGAACATTCATTTACCGTTGCTCCGGTGGTATACACATCATCCACAAGCAATATTCTTTTACCCGCGATTTTCGAATCATTGTTTATATTGAAGGCATTCTTAATATTTGCCAAACGTTCTTTGCGCCCTAAACCGGTTTGGGGTTCTGTCCATCTTCTCCTTGTAAGAACATCTATGTTAACCGGTATATCCGGCAATCTGACATTTAAAAACTTTGCAATGCTCACCCAGTCCTTTACCAGAAGAAATGACGGATTGAAACCCCGCATTCTCAGCTTTTTTGAATGTAGCGGAACCGGCACGATCAGATCTATATTCATTTTATCCCAAAAACTGACGAAGGCAGCAAAAAGAAGGGTCCCGAGAGGTCGTGACAGTTGAATTTTTCCTTTATACTTAAAACAATGTATCACCGCCATGAGCGTGTCTTTATAAATCCCTGCTGATCGGGCCATTTGGAATCGCTTTGGCGAATCGAGGCACTCTCCACAGATGTGATCCTTCCCTTCCCTACTTTTAAACATCATACCGCATCTGGAACATTTGGGGGATTCCACCGGCAAAAATCCTGATGTGCAGTTCGGACACAAAAAATGAGCCATCAATTTGTTAAATACATTATGGATATTGTCCAAATAATAAATATCACGGGCAGAAGTTGAAACTATTTTTTTAATAAATTCCTGTACAAGGTTTGAACGGTCCGCATCCGTAGGTCCTGGTTTCACATCGCATATGTTATGCTCAATTGAATGAAAAAAAGATCCGCACACCAGACACCGCGTCGGGAAAAGGGCTTTTTTAAAGGCTTTGGCTATATGGATCAACATATTTGGAAGCAACGGTTGAGACCTTTGAAAAACGCCCCTTTTTGCCCAATCCCGGCGTCAGACTCAAATTTTAATCCTCAAAATACTCTATGTATTCCTGTGGTTAAAATTTTCGCCTTCCTTGGCCTTGAACAAAAATGAACATTTTTCAAAGGTCTCTGGTTTTATAATCATCAAGACAAATGTGATGGCGTCGTAAAAAGTCCGATTTAGACGGTTTCGTAAAAAGTTCAAATTCAAGGCGTGCAAATTTTGTAATCATGAGGCGTACTTATAGTACGTTGAATGATTACGAAATGCAGCACAACGCAGAAGTTGGACTTTTTAGGAAACCGTCAAGTGTCGCTGTCTGAAGGCCTCATACATGGCAACCGCTCCAGCCACAGAGGCATTCAGCGAATTGATCGGCCCTAATTGAGGAATGGACATTAAAAAATCGCAATGTTTTTTTACCAAGGGTCGAATCCCTTTTTCCTCACCCCCAATAACAATTGCTATATGACCTGTCAAATCACTCAAAAAGATGGATCTATCCGATGCTTTTTCCATTCCGGCAATCCACCATCCTTTTTCCTTCAATGCCTCGATGGTGTTTACCATGTTTGTTACCCGAACAAGACGGACATGTTCCAGGGCTCCTGCCGATGCTCTGGATACTGCAGGTGTGGGAGAAACAGATCTGTCTTTTGGAATGATTATACCGTTAACGCCCACACAAATTGCTGTTCTAACCAGAGCGCCAAGGTTATGAGGATCCATGATATTGTCAATCACCAACAGCAAAGGATTTGTATCATCCGGCCGGATATTGTCGATAATATCAGAAATTCCGGATAGCGGGAAAAGACCTGTCCGGGCTCCGATACCCTGGTGTTGATCCGTTCCGGTCAAAGATTTTAACCGTGAAGGTTCCACCCGTTCCACAGGAATTTTTTTCCTTTCGGCAAGCGTCAATATCCTTTCCAAGCGTTGTGAGATTTTCTCTTTTGCGATATAGACTCCAAAAAAATCTCTACGACCGGCTTTTAAGGCTTCAAGAACAGAATTGATTCCAAAAAGTATCTCTGTTTTAACCGTTTTTCCCATATCTACCCTTACCCAGTGTCCATCTGCCGTTAAATCAAACCACGAATAAACACGAATAAACACGAATTTAAAGATAAAATTTATGTCTATTTGCGTTAATTTGTGGTTAATTTGCTTTAGGCACCTTAGTTCATTTTAGTTATTTTTCAGGCGTGTTCGGGTATCGATATCTCTCGATAATGGCTATTAGTTTTTCAATGGATACAGACAGTCGATCATTAACGATAACATAGCGGTAAAGATCTTTTTGGGCCATCTCCTTTTCCGCAGTTAAAAGGCGTCTTTTAATTGTTTCCCTGCTTTCGGTTCTTCTCATTTCCAGGCGTTTTTTAAGCGTTTCCAGTGACGGAGGCATGATAAAAATCGTGACACTGTCGGGATAATTCTCCAGTATCTGCAGGGTCCCCTGGACATCAATATCAAGGAGAATGTCACGCCCGGAAGCCAGACCCTTGTCCAGAAATACAGCCGGTGTACCGTAATAATTGCCGTGGACTTCCGCCCATTCAGCCCAATGACCGCTTTCTATCTTTTTTTTAAAATCTTTTTTTGGGATAAAATAGTAATCGACGCCGTTTCGTTCACCCTTGCGAGGGGGTCTTGTTGTGTACGAAACCGAATAAAGAATATCCTTAAACCGGTCTACCAGGGCTTTGGAAAGTGTTGTCTTGCCGCCTCCCGACGGCGCGGAAATGATAAAAAGACAACCCTGTTTAATATTTGTCTTTTTGGAATTCGAACCGGATGGTCTGCTTTCCTGTTCATTCATGATCGATTATTTCGAAGTCTTGAGTGCTGAATAGCGCTGGGATATTGTTTCGGCCTGTATAGCGGAAAGAACAATATGATTACTGTCCATAACAATGATAGAACGAGTTCTGCGGCCGTGCGTTGCATCTATCAAACGTTTTTCATCTTTAGCTTCATCTTTAAGACGTTTCATAGGCGCTGGATTGGGTGACACGATAGCAACAACCCGTTCGGCAACCACTGCATTTCCAAAACCGATATTCAAAAGATTCTGATCCATATACTTCCCCCTAACCCGGATAAACAAAGAAAGTGACTAAAGTGAACTAAAGTTTAAAGTGCCTAAGGTTAAGTCGTCGCTTCGCTCCATCTGTTCATATAAAAATTAAAAGAATTCCACAACCCCAGAGGAATAGGCTCCGCATTCCACGGGGTAAACTTTAGGCATTTTAGATCATTTTAGATCACTTCACACTTTTTAAAGTTGTATAATTTTTTGCCAGAAAAAGGAAAAATATTGCAACCAAGGAGCTATAACCGTGGCTGAAGTTAGAACTAATTCTCAACATATTATTCTACATTCTGCAATTGCTCTCTTATTTTTTCAAGATCGGCCTTTACCGCAACAATAATATGGGATACATGGGTATTGTCCGTTTTAGATCCCATAGTGTTAAACTCACGGTTAAGCTCCTGCATCAAAAAATTAAGTTTTCGGCCGGCAGGCTCTTCTGAATTCATAATTGTTCGAAATTGTTCGATGTGGCTTGAAGCCCTTACAATTTCCTCGGAGATATCACTTCTGTCGGCCAGAAACGCCGCTTCCTGTGCTATCCGATCGGGATCTATCTCGATAATCCCTTTTGTTAAAGCAGCGATACGCTCCTTAAGACGCTGCTGGTAATGAGACAAAAGATCCTTCGATTCTTTCTGAATTTGGTCAACACTTTCTTTAATACCGTCAAGCCGGGCGGAAATATCTGTTTCAAGAAAATCCCCTTCCTTTTTTCGCATGGCGATAAGGTTGTCTAACGCTTCATTAATACAATCTTCAAAAACAGGCCAGCGGGCTTCCATATCAAAACCAACCTCGGCAGGCTTAATAATACCTCCTCCACTCACGAGAAGGTCAATCGATATTTTGGAATTTAAATTTAACTTATCTTTCAATTGCACAAGGCTTTCATAATAAGCTCTGGCTTTGGGTGTATCTATTTCAAAGGCATATGCTTCACCGGAATTGTCTCTGACATGCAAATTAACCTCTATGCGGCCTCTTGAAACCTTGCCGGCAATTAAGGTTTTTATTTTCTCCTCCAGCGCAAGATATCCATGGGGAATACGCAATGCAATATCAAGATACCTGCTGTTGTAGGAACGGATTTCAATCAGAACTGCGAATTTTTCTTGGCTCTTCTCTGATTTTGCATATGCGGTCATACTCTTTAGCATTTTTCTTCCACCTTTAAAAAAATATGCGTTCACAGGTTCACTGTTCAACCTTTAAGAGCGGTTAAATAAAACCACGAATGAACACGAATAGACACAAATTTAAAAATAATAACATCCCCTAATTTTAGGCATTTCCTTTGAACCCTGAACTCTGTAGTTTATGCATATGTCTGTTTGATGGTCTCGTAAAAAGTCCGATTTAGACGGTTTCGTAAAAAGTTCAAATTCAAGGCGTGCAAATTTTGTAATCATGAGGCGTACTTTTTGTACGTTGAATGATTACGAAATGCAGCACAACGCAGAAGTTGGGCTTTTTACGAAACCGTCTGTTTCAAATCGGACACATATTTATTCCGTACCCGTTCAAGGTAAATCAGCATGTTTGGCTCGGCATAATCCGGATATGTCCATGGTAATTTCATAAACCGACCTTTGGTGTATATCAGGGTTAAGTCGGCATAAATTCGTTGCCCAATATAAATCCTGTGACTGTAATTTTTGCCGGTGGCAAGCACAAACCTTTCCCGCAGCAGGTAACCCGGATCCAGATTGACCATTCTTTTGCTGTTTTTTAAATACACCAGCTCCAGATCGTTGGTGATTCGCTTGATTTCTGACAGGGTGCTCTGCTTGATCAGCGTTTCAAACGCAAGCATCCGTCTGAAAAGAGGTTTTCCCATCTCCGGTTCATAATAGGTGGTAAAATTAAACGGCAACCATGAACTTACCATATCAACAGGGCCAAATTTTTCTGTTAATGCTTTTACCACAGGGACAATCAGATCTTTTTCTTTGAGAAAAAAACCGATCACCAGCTTGGCAAGATTTGGCGTTTGAGGTCGGCTCATAATCATCAGACTAAACGTCTAAGGGCTTAGCCTCGTCAATCAACATAATCGGGATGTCATCCCGTATTTCATATAAAAGCTTACAGGCATCACATATAAGACCGTCTTGTGTATCATTTAAGTAGATATCGCCTTTACATTTGGGACAGGCAAGAATATCAAGCAGTTCTCTACTTATGGCCATTAATCTCCTCCTTTACTTTGCCGATCTTTATCCGCCTTAGGCGGATTACCACATCTACTGCGTCAGATGCCGTCCCGCATAGTTGACTATAGCGGAACGCTATCTTCTCCCGCAGAGAGGGATTTCACTACGCCTAATTTTGTTTAACTACGACGACTTTGAAAATTGATTAATTTAGTTGACGGGGCAGGGAGTGTTTCATTTAAAACCCCAGATTAAGCGGAATGAATGATCCGCAACGACATCGTACACTGTTTGAATGCATTAGGGATCGTTGCGAAAAAACAGCGCTTTTATGAATTTATAATCAAAAGATAAAAAAATGTTATCAACCTAACCTATTTATTTAAATATTGATACACTGTTTTTTCATTACGAGCCCTTTTGCATGAGTTTGTAGGGTGTCGTTGCGGATTATTCATGGAGCGGTTAAATTACCCCCCCCTGACCTCCGAATTTATTTATAGTATTTTCCTTATATGGTATCGGCGTAGAATTTTCAACTATTTTAACGGATACAAACTGTAATAATCCAAAGCCTGAACCTTCCTTGAACAAAAAAGTTTGAAATTTTTACATTCTTATGTATGATGAGTTCGTAAAAACTCGAATTCAACACGTTTTAGTTTCTTAATTGTGAATTTTGTGCTTTTTGTGGCAAAAAAAATGCTTCGCCAATTAAGTGTGAAGTGATCTAAAGTGATCTAAAGTGCCTTGTTAGGGAATATTGCCAATTTGTATAAAAGCCAGAGCGTAGCAACTTTTTAACCCTGGCCCAGACCGATCACCAATACTCTGTACTCAAAAAGTCATGTTTGTAATGGTGCATAAGTAAAATCAATATATGAACGATTAGCACCAGGGCGGGCTTTAGCTCACTTCAAACTTTATCCGCCACCGTACTTTGGCGGATTTAGCTCACTTGTAACTTTTCCGGCTTGTCCGGGTTAGGTTTGATCATGCATCTTAGCAAAAGAATTCTGGTTACCGGCGGGTGTGGTTTTTTAGGATCCCATCTCTGTGAACGACTGGTTCAAGAAAAGAATGACGTGTTGTGCGTTGATAATTGTTTTTCAGGAACCAAGCAAAACATCGCTGATCTTCATAATCATCCGAATTTCGAATATATCCGACATGATATTACCTTCCCGCTTTAT
>JAFDHQ010000264.1 GCA_019308685.1 Deltaproteobacteria bacterium | reverse complement strand
ATTTCGCTTACAACGCCTGCGCCGACCGTGCGTCCGCCTTCCCTGATGGCAAACCTCAATTCTTTCTCCATGGCGATGGGCGTTATAAGCTCTGCCGTAATCGTTACATTGTCACCGGGCATGACCATCTCTACACCTTCCGGTAATATCAAATTACCCGTAACATCCGTGGTCCTGAAATAAAACTGCGGCCGGTATCCACTAAAAAACGGCGTGTGACGACCCCCTTCCTCTTTACTCAAAATGTATACCTCGGCCCTGAACTTGGTGTGAGGCTCAATCGAACCGGGTACCGCTACCACCTGACCGCGCTCAACTTCATCTCGCTTGGTACCCCGCATTAATACACCGATGTTGTCTCCGGCTCGACCCTCATCCAAAAGCTTCCGGAACATCTCTACACCCGTACACACCGTCTTCATGGTCGGACGAATACCCACAACTTCAATATTATCCCCCACATGAATGACACCTCGCTCAACACGACCCGTCACAACCGTACCCCGACCCGATATGCTGAAAACATCCTCTATGGGCATCAAAAACGGCTTGTCTATATCACGCTTGGGCTCCGGAATAAACGTGTCTACCGCTTCCAGTAAATCAAATACACACTTGGCATCATCACTGTCAGGATCATCACTCTCTAAAGCCTTCAATGCACTCCCACGGATGATCGGAATGTCATCACCGGGAAACTCATACTTGTCCAACAACTCCCGAAGCTCCAACTCAACAAGCTCTATAAGCTCATCATCATCCACCATGTCGCATTTGTTCAAAAATACCACAATCTGAGGAACCCCTACCTGACGCGCCAGCAATATGTGCTCACGGGTCTGGGGCATGGGACCGTCATCCGCACCCACTACCAAAATGGCCCCGTCCATCTGAGCCGCACCGGTGATCATGTTCTTGATGTAATCCGCATGACCCGGACAATCCACATGAGCATAATGACGATTCACCGTCTCATACTCAACATGTGCCGTCGCTATGGTGATACCACGCTCTTTCTCTTCCGGGGCTTTGTCTATCTGGTCAAAAGGAACAAAACTCGCCATGCCCTTCATCCCCATATGCTGGTTATCGCCGCCGTTAAAGTCGTCTTGCCATGATCGATATGACCGATCGTACCTACATTGACATGCGGCTTGGTCCTCTCAAACTTTTCCTTCCCCATCGCTTTGTCCTCCCCTGGATGTTTTGAAAATGGTCGTTTCGCTAGCAAATCAGCCTTTTTATGAGACCATCAACTTTGCCTTTTGAAAAAATTTATCGTATCAGATAAATTCAGCTTCTTGAAAAGATAATGGAGCCCACGACCGGGATTGAACCGGTGAACCTCTTCCTTACCAAGGAAGCGCTCTACCGACTGAGCTACGTGGGCGGTCTTTATTAACCCTTGTTTGTTCTCACCGGGCCGCAAGGCTTGTCAGTGTTACGGCTGCCAATTTGCGGTCTGGAGCGGGAGACGAGATTCGAACTCGCGACATCCAGCTTGGAAGGCTGAAGCTCTACCAACTGAGCTACTCCCGCACGTTTTACGCCGATTATTGCCTCATAAAAAACCATTATTGAAGATATCAATTTTCCTCAAAAAGCGCAGTAAGAATCATGCAGGAAGCCATGTAGTAATTATCGATCCCGATTTACAAACCGAAATCTCCTATCTCCTACATACGACTTACTTTGAGGTTGGTGGTGGGGGGAGGATTTGAACCTCCGAAGGCTTCGCCGACAGATTTACAGTCTGTTCCCTTTGACCACTCGGGAACCCCACCCAAAAGGTATTCTGACACATGGAGCCAGAGACAGGAGTTGAACCCGCGACATCCTCATTACAAGTGAGGCGCTCTACCAACTGAGCTACTCTGGCCGCACATCTTCAATCTTTATGTTTTTTTGTATAATGTTAATATAATATGTTAATATTTATAAAAAGATAAAAAGCAATCTCTTGATAAATCGCCATATCTACTAATATATACAGTAAATATCAACCCCTATTTTCTTTCATTATTAATCAATATGGTTAAATATAGCGATATTTTCTATTATTTCTTTAAAATATCTTCATTTTTTACTAATTTTAATCTTATTTAACTTAATGTCAATAAAGATCTTGACCGGCTTTATATATATTTTTGCCGGATTATGTCAAAAACAACCTGAACAGTGACACTTATTACCACAGCAAATACCACATATGAGAATAATGGTTCACTATATCTTATTGATATTAATTATTATTTTGACCTAATTTTTTTCTAATTCTTTTGGCATGTGATTTGCATCATCCAAATATTATACCCGTTGAGTTTTTTGAAACCCATTTATTTCAAACGAATGGCTTTATTTTTAAAAACACAACATATTACAAAATATTACAAAACGAATCGAAAAACGTCAGTGTCGGCACCTTTATATAATGCGAGACCTTTGAAAAACGTTTATTACTCCGGAATTGGCAAAAGGGGTCGTTTTCAAAGGTCTTAGAGCTTTTTGGGTTTTTAGTTAGCATAAACCCTTGACAAGGATACATATTTTTTTGTAATTGGATATTCAGTCATAAAATACTTATTTTAGGAAAAATTTTTCCCATTAACATACTTCGACCGTTCTGCTTTGTTCCGCAAAATTGGGGAAAAATGTTGAGATTAAGGAATCTGATTTTATGAAGTTACAAATTCTTTTTCTGCCCGTCTGTTTATTGTTTCTTTTAGGCGGATGCATACAAACGCTGCATAACACCCCGGTTTCACAAGATGTGAATTATTTACCGGCTCGGACCGGTGAAGCCGGCTCTGCTGAATCTATTGAAAATGTCAACCTTAAAGTCCAAAATCCGTCAGAGGTTGATAATCTCGTTTGTGAAAACACTATCGCAGATCCCAACACAATAAAAAAGGATAAGAATCAGGTAGCAGACAATTCTATACTTGAAAAAAAAATACAATCTACATTTGATGAAGCCCTGGATTTTTGCCAGGCATCGCAGGATTTTTGGCAAAAAGGAGAGCTTGAAAACGCCCTTGAAGCACTGGATCATGCTTACTCTTTGATCCTGAAGATCGATACCGATGACACTGCCGAACTGATACAACAAAAAGAAGATCTGCGGTATATGATTTCGAAACGTATTCTTGAAATTTACGCATCCCGCAATATTGTTGTAAACGGTAATCATAACGCCATTCCCCTAGTGATAAATAAACACATTCAGAATGAAATTGACCGCTTTACCAAAAAAGGTGAAAAAAGATTTTTCATTGAATCATACAAACGCTCCGGAAAATATCGACCACAAATTGTTTCTGCCCTTAAAAAAGCCGGCCTTCCGATTGAATTGTCATGGCTCCCCCTTATTGAAAGCGGGTTCAAGGTAAATGCACTTTCCAAAGCCAGGGCCCTGGGTCTTTGGCAGTTTATCCCCTCAACAGGATATAAATTCGGTCTCAGACGCAACAAATACATCGATGGGCGCCTCGATCCGGTTAAATCTACAAAAGCCGCTATTGAATATCTAACAGAATTGCATCATATTTTCGGCGATTGGGCAACCGTTCTGGCCGCGTATAATTGCGGGGAGGGACAGGTACTCAGAGTAATAAGGACTCAGAATATTAATTATCTCGATAATTTTTGGGATCTATACGAACGTCTTCCCTTGGAGACAGCAAGATATGTCCCCAGATTTTTGGCCACGCTCCATATCGTGAATAATTTGGAAAAGTATGGACTCGATTCAGTACCTGTGGACAATCCGTTAGAATATGAAATAATAACCATATCGAAACAGGTCCATCTTAGAAATGTTGCCAAAACCATCGGAGTAACTGAAAAAACGCTTATAAAATTAAATCCCGAACTCCGCTACAGGATAATTCCTAAAGATAATTATCCGCTCAGGGTTCCACCGGATAAAGGCCAAATGCTGTTGGCAAAGCTGGATGAGATACCGGTTTCAC
>JAFDHQ010000263.1 GCA_019308685.1 Deltaproteobacteria bacterium | reverse complement strand
CAGAGTATCTATTCCCTGGACAACAAGGTGTTCTTCCTCTGGATATATCTTACCCACTCGGCCTCGGATATACTGAACACCGTACTCTTCCTGAGCCCGTCGTACAAACTCCTCGTAATTCTTCCCCGGCGCACGGATATCCATATAAAATACATAGCAGTTACAATCCAGGATATGATCTCGTGCCAAAATAGCCTGTTTGGCGATGTACATACAGCATATTCCCGAACAATACGGACGTCCGATGGAAGGGTCACGGGACCCCACACAGGCGATAAAAACAATATTTTTGGGTGCTTTACCATCGGACGGACGAAGAATATGTCCGCCGTACGGACCCGAAGCACTCACAAGTCGTTCAAATTGCAACCCTGTGATGACATCGGGATATTGTCCACCCCCGTATTCGCCATAAACCGAATGGTCGACCAGATCAAAGCCCGTAGCAACGATGATGGCGCCGACTTCTTCCACAACGGTTTCATCTTTCATATCAAATTGGATAGCGTCAACCGGACAGATCTTTTGACATATCTTGCATTTGTCCTTTATCAGATACCAACAATATTTTGGATCAATTCTCGCTCTCTTGGGAATTGCCTGGGGAAAGGGGATATTGATAGCCGTTGTGGTATCCAACCCCTCATTAAACCCATCAAAAGACTCTTTTGCCGGACACTTTTCCGTGCACAGCCCGCAGCCGGTACAGGCACTCCAATCCACATAGGTCGCTTTCTTCCGGATACCCACTTTGAAATTACCCATATAACCCGATACGGACTCGATTTCACTGTAGGCATAGAGATGGATATTTTCATTTTGAGCAACGTCAACCATTTTCGGTCCCAGGATACATGAAGAACAGTCAATGGTGGGGAACGTTTTGTCTAGTTTGGCCATCTTGCCGCCGATGGTGGATTCCCGCTCCACCATAACGACCTCCAATCCCCCTTCGGCGCAATCTAAGGCGGCCTGGATACCAGAAATCCCCCCGCCGATGACCAGCACCCGTTTATTAATGGGAACCTGTGAAGAAAAGAGCGGCTGATTAAAACGTAGTTTTTCCACCGACATTCGGACCAGATCCATAGCTTTTCGCGTGTTGGCCTCGATGTCCTTGCTGATCCAGGAGCAGTGTTCTCTGATATTGGCCTGTTCGAACATATATCGGTTCAGGCCTGCTTTTTCCACGGCGCGACGAAACGTTACTTCATGCATACGGGGGGAACACGCCGCCACCACGACCCCCTGGAGATCGTATTCTTCGATGGCCTGCTGGATTTCCTCCTGACCCGGTTCCGAACAGGTATACATATAATCCGTGGCGTAAACCACATCCGGATATTCCAGGGCTTCATGCGCAACCGCTTCCGTATCTACGGTAGCGGCAATATTTGTTCCACATTTACAGATAAAAACGCCGATCCGCATAAGTTCCTACCTCAAACACTTTTCGATTCAGTGGGGTTCTCCAGTGGTTCGGATGTTTCCAAAAAAAGATCATCAGCACTGACAAACAGTTTGTCAAGGCCGAGCTTTTTGGGATCGATTCCCAGGGCAAAACCAAGGATTTGCGTAATGTACACCACCGGCATTTGAAATGTCGTATGCCAGAAACGATTGACCTGAGACTGTCGCAAATCCAAATTTTGCTGGCATAACGGACAGGCCACCGCTACGGCAGCGGCCCCCAAACGCCGGGCCATATCCAAAATTCTTCCGGTCATTTTACCCACAATATGGTTTTGGGTAACCCCGTAGGCCGCTCCACAACACTCGGTTTTAAAAGGAAATTCGGGAACCGGATCGTCAAATCGGGCAAATTCCGGCGGACGCGAAAGCAGACAACCATAATAGGGTACAATCACCGTATTGGTAAGACGATACCGTATCTGCTCACGGATGGTTTTTGGGCTGATATCCTCGTACAGCAGTTGCAGTACGGAAATCGCCCGAATCTGTCCTGAAAAAGGCATCTGCAATATATCCAGAAATGAGTGTTGTTTTTCTTCATACTTTCTGAGGGCCTCTTTGAGGGCCTTTAGACAGCTCGGGCATGGGGTCATCACAACATCAAGGCCCATTTCTTCGGCCATTGCCAGGTTCCGTCCCGCCAGAGCCGCTCCCAACAAAGGATCATATGAGTGTGCCGGTGTTGAACCGCAGCAGTTCCAATCGGGGATCTCTATAAGTTCAACGCCCAAAGCAGCGCACAGGGCACGGGTGGATTGATCAAACTCCACAGCGGTTCCCGTTACGGAACATCCCGGATAATAGGCGATGCGTTTTGCCGTTTGATCTATCATGTCCTTTGGCTAATCCAGATTCTTTTTTTTACGATAATCTTCAAAACGGTTAAAAATATCGACAACTTGTTTGCGCCCGCGAATTCGGTGCGGTATTATGGGAAGCTTGCCTTTCCTTAGCATCTTGGGCGCAAGATCTATGTCTGTAAAAGGCTTTTTGGCTTTAAGGTTGTATTTCGCCAGAAGTCCGGTTTCGAACACACGTCCAAAATTTTTTACGGAATTGATGAACTCGTCATAAAACAGTTGGATATTTTTTATGGAGACCGTGTCTTCTTCAACCGAAAGAAATCGCAAGGTTTCCATAACGCGGGCAATATCGATATTGTAAGGACAGCGTGTTGTACAGGCCTGACAGTCGGCACACAACCAGATAGAACGAGACCGCAACACAGCCTCCTTCTGACCGAGTTGGATCAAGCGCATGATCTGATTAACCGGATAATCATAAACATAGGTATAGGCACAACTTGCGCTGCAATTGCCGCACTGATAGCATTTGGAAATCTGCTGTCCGCTTTCTGTTTCCACTTGATGGATAAAATTGTCATCACAGTCCCGTGGCATCCGGAGATCATTTACAAGTGCCATTTGATATTATCCCTTTTGATGTTTAACCTGAGTTTTGCATGATTTTGTATCAACCCGGGTTCAGGTATGAGAACGATCAAGTACTGCTTCCGTTGTAACCAAAGTCTTCCAATAATTGTTGAAACTCATATTTTACGCGCTGATACATTCGGGAGTTTTCTATGGCAAATGCACATTGTTGCGCAACGGCATTTGCAAATCGAATTTCTTCTTCACCGAAAGACCGGTCTCCTCCAGTGAAAATGGTTAACTCTCCGATGATTTTCTTTCGTATAACAAGAGGAATGGTAAGGATTTTACGAATATTTTCCTTAATAATTTCTGACCGATATTCAATCCTGGGGTCTGTCTTCACGTCATCGATGACGATAATTTTTTCGATCATTTTCCGATCCGCACCTCGTTTTTCCTTTATCGGTCCTATCTTTAAGAACTCTGTGCTCAGACCGTAAGAAGCGGCCAGTTCCAATTGTTGTGTCTTGGCATCTAATAGGCGTATCTGTGTGCCGCGTGCTCCCAGTACGCCTGTAATTTTGTTTACTGCAAGTTGCAAAACTTTTTTTATGTTCAGTGTGGAGTTGATGGCGCTACTGATTTCTTGAAAACCGAGAAGGAATTGTCGTTCGCGCTCCAACAAATGATACATACTGCGTCTCAAAATAAAAGAGACCACGGCACGACTGGTGATGGCTCTGGCAAATTTTACATCCGTTCGGGTAAGTTCCCCGACTTTATCATCAAATAAAGCAACCACCGAAATATTCTCCTGATACACTTCAATGGGAAACAATAAAACGGAACCGATGCCTTCCGCAGTCATGGCTGTACAGTCAGGAGTTTTTTCCATTTTCCGGATGTCTCGTATGACAAAGGTTTCTTCCGGAATTCGCGAAAATAAACTCTCGGGCGAATCACTTAACTCGGAATAAATAAAATCTTCACTTAAGCCGAAACTGGAAACCAATTCCAGTTGTTTATCTTGGGAAAACGTCACTCTGATACTGCTGCGACCGAAATCGAGTGCTTGTGTTTCCCGTTCCACATGTTCCCCCTCTGGGGATTTTATTTTTATGAAACAGCCCTTAATATTAAGCGTTTCCGTTACGAAAATACTTTCCGCTCATCCGCCCCCTCGCATATGGCTCGGTTGGCTTCCGCAAATGGTGTTAAGTAGTCTGGAGAGCTCATAGGTTAACACTCCTTTCCAGCTAAATATTTTCATTCAGCATCTCCTTGGATACCGATGATAATTTTTTAAACTGTAACCCAAAAATTCCTGACGAACAACATTTTTTGAAAATACCTTTAAAAATTATCTCGAATTTCGCAAAGGCATTGCAAGTCTTGCCAGTTAGCTGATAGAAACTTATATTTGTAGATTATCATGAAAATCTTTTCAGATTTTCATTAATTATTGGAGGGCCTACATGTCGAGCATAAAAGAGTTAACAAGATTTATGAACGAGCTTGACGATCAGCTTAGGGTTTGCATGCGGTGCGGCATGTGCCAGGCGGTGTGCCCCTTGTTTTTGGAGACCGGTCTTGAATCAGATGTGGCCCGCGGAAAACTGGCGCTTTTGGACGGGCTTGTGCAACAACTGTTTAAGGACCCCAAGGGTGTGAACGACCGTCTGAACAAGTGCCTTCTGTGTGGATCATGCGCCGCAAACTGCCCCAGCGGCGTGAATGTTTTGGAAATTTTCATAAAGGCGCGCGCCATACTCACCGGCTTCATGGGTCTTTCTCCGGCAAAAAAGTTAATTTTAAGGGGAGTGCTGTCCCAACCCGATATCTTTGACAGCATGGTAGCCTGGGGTTCTAAATTTCAGAAAATTTTTACACGACCGGTAAGCGAGAATATTGGCACGTCATGCGCTCGGCTGGTTTCACCATTGCTTAGAAACCGTCATTTCAAACCCCTTTCTCCGGTAGCGTTTCATCGCATGATT
>JAFDHQ010000070.1 GCA_019308685.1 Deltaproteobacteria bacterium | reverse complement strand
TTTCAATAATGAATGCCAACTCCTTTAAAACAATAAAATCATGACCTTCAACATCTATCTTTATAAATTTGCACAGTCGGTTCCCGATCTCGTCTTGCAACATTTCCCCGGTAATCTTTTCAACAGTAATTTCTCTGTTAATGCCTTGCGAAGGCTTGAGACTGGAACGCCCCTGGTTAATTTGATCCTCTTCCGGTGTATATAGAATACTCCTTCCTGCAGAATCAGAAAGTGCCACAGGCATAATGGAGACGTTATCGACTCGGTTTAACTCGACATTTGCCTTTAGGCGCTCAACCATTCCGGGATGGGGTTCTAAAGCAATGACCTTGCCTTTAGGGCCTGTGGCAAAAGACATAACCAGCGTGATAGCACCAACGTTGGCGCCAATATCAAGGCAAAGATCTCCGGGTTTAACTATATTTTTGATGAGGTTACAAAGCGCCGGTTCACAATGCCTGAAAAACAGAATTTTATATTCGGCTAATGAACTGGTATCCACATTGATGAGACCTTGATCATAATTAATAACTGTTCGCAAGGATGAATGAGGCTGTTTTATGGGATAGATTATTTTTAGCATCCTTCGTATGATCCGATAAACAAATGGATTATCATAACGAGAAAATTTTCTAGTAAATCGCGCAAATTTTATAATACTTTGTGGTCTCATATCGAACTTTCTATTTGTTATTTTTATATGAATATAAGGCTTTCAGCTCTTCTTAGATTGAATCGGTCTGTTATTTTCTCTGCGACGTCGTCGCCTGGCAATGTCTTCCGGATAAAGATGTGGATAGTATTTTCTCCACCGCTTGTGAACCCAAAACCACTGCTCCGGATATTTCCGTACCGCTTTTTCAATAGCATCCGTCATGAGTTGGGTATTGCTTCTCAAATCCGCACTAAGATTACCGGTTCTCTTTAAGATCAGGGGCGGTTCTAAGGTAATGGTGAATGTCCCATCAGCATTTCTGGTACAGAAACCGGGTAAGACCGGGCTGTTACATCGCATGGCCAATAGGGCTGCAGCAGGTGTTGCGGTTACGAGTTTATTAAAAAATTTAATCTTTACGCCTAAAGAACTTTTTGTCCCCTGATCGATCAATATCGCAAGTATCTTACCTTGACGTAAGGTTCGAGTCATTTCAGGCAAGGCGATATCTTTATAAATAACCCTGCTCCCGAAACGAGTCCTGAGTTCATGTATCCATCGGTTAACTATTTTATTTAAAATTTGTCTGGCCACAACGGTTATCGACTTCTTGAAATACAACGGCCAAAATAATGGAACAATTTCCCAGTTTCCCAGATGGGCGGATATTAACTGATTTTAACTTTATCTAAAATATCATCACTGGAAAAATAGACCATTTGACATATTTCCAGAAAAGTAATACCCAAATTTTGAAAAATGCGTTTGGATATTTTTTTAACTCGCTCGGGCGGCCATTCCGAATAAACAAATTTTAAGTTTCGCCTGACAATTCGTCGATGCCTCGCATCTATACCATATATAAACAATCCTAATACCCCGCCGATTCTTGCAATACGCTTATGGGAAATGCCTGCGATAAAAGTTGCAAATTTGCTTCGCAATCTATAAGGCTCCTTGAAGGATTGTTGAGTATGTCTTTCTATCATTTTAAGTGTAAAATGCCTTGAGCTAAAGTTAAGAAATTTAAGCCAATTATATTTTAATGACAGCGCGTTAGCGCTACCTTAACTTTAGACACTCACTTTAGGTCACTTCAAACTTTAGGCACTTTTGAAAAGGCTTCGGTAACATTTCCATTGATAAGAGTTATGTCGAGCATCTAACTTACTTGCTTACTTATAAGAGCTGTTCGCAGCCATCAAACACTTTGGATACACTCAGATTTTTCATGCAATCCCTGTGCTTGCAATTCTTTAAATAACAGGGTACGCATTCCATGGATTCCTCTCTCACCACAATGCTCTTCTTGTTTTGAGGTCCAACATAAAACGGATCGGTGGGACCAAAAAGCCCCACTACAGGGATATTCAGAGAAGAGGCTATGTGCATAACACCGGAATCAATACCCACAAATAAGGTTGCTTCTTTTATAACGGAGCAAAGACATGCAAGGTCGACTTTACCGGTCAGATCCAGAATATCAACATCCTTTCCCGGCTTCTTTTGCTCTAAAATTTCTATGATCTTGTTGTTTTCTGTTTTATTGTCCGCACCACCCACAAGAACAGAATATAACCCATATTTTTCTTTTAACAAAAGTATCAACTGTGCATATTTTTCTTTTTGCCAGGTCTTGGTAAGTCTTCTTTTAGACGTGCCCGGAGAAATGATGACGAATTTTTCCGGTAGGCTCAGATCACTATTGTTCTTATTCACATTCAAGAGCCCAACGTAATCCGTTTTTGTGACGGTAACGTTCAGACGTTTTAACAGCTTGGCGTTATTGTACCAGCTGTTATGGCCTTCAATATTTTCTTTTATATTAAGACACCAGTCCCATGGAAAATAAGAAAATCCGGCCTTGATCTTGGCTCTGCTTAATGCGGTCAAAATCAGGCATTCTTCAGCCCTGGCAAGAGATATCACCAAGTCATAGTTATTCTTACGTATATTTTTTAAAAGCTTGAATTTAGCCGTCAGGCCGCTTTTTCGAGGGATTACCCTGTCAACGAACGGTGAATCAACAAGAAGTTCTTGCAGATACGGTTTAACCAAAGAATGAATAGATGCATTCGGATGATTTTCTTTTAGGGCCTTTAACAGAGGCAGTGAAAAGATCAAATCCCCAATCTGATTCAAATGTATAATACATATTTTTTTAAAGCTCATGATCCACTATTATGCCTAAATTGAGCGATTGTCGAGGCTTGCCCGCCTCTGGCGTGGTTGCCGCAGATACAAGGAAGATGTCGTTCCGCTATAGTCTGCTATGCGGGACGGCATCTGACGCAGTAGATGCGGTAAGATCGGCAATCCCGAAGGGTTTCAAATTTTAAAAATATAAATTAAGATAATCCATTCAAAATAATAGATATTTAATCCCCTTTTAAAATTTGAAACGCTCAATTTAGGTTATAAAAAAAAGTTATCATCTTCTATTTCTTCTATTTCATCAACGCTCTTGTCTGAGTGTATAAATTTTTCAATCCACCAGTTTACATGATGATAAAAGCATCCGACAACATTGCACTCCTTTTCAGCATTAAAGAGAGTAATAGTATGTGTTAGGTTTTGTATTGTTTGCTCAAATCTTTCTTTTCCCGCATATCCGTTAGATTCCGCAATTTTGGCCTTTTCAACTCCCCTGAAAGCCGGGCAATGAAAAATTCCAGACGGCGTGACCACCGTGTTGAAAAACTGTAGATGACATATTTTGGGCTGCCTTTTCAGCTCATGCACCTTATTATCCATCATTGCCCGTAAATTCACACTTTCAAGGATCTTTATTTTATTGTCTGCAGCCTTTTTTGCATTATGAAAACTATTTTTAATATGTTCTATAATGCGTTGTTCTTTTTCCCTGTCAATACTGTCTAAAAGAGTTTCCTTTTGAGATTCCGGGAGTCGTATCAAACACGGTTTAAAAGAAATATAATCAAAGCGGTACCTTTGGGCCAGTCTCACGGCTTTGGTCATTTCATGGATGTTCGCGTGTAGTGCCTGTCCGTTTAAATGTAATCCTTCCCACATAATAACGAATGAATATCCCAGAGAAATATTCGGATTCGTCATTTTCACTTCTCGCGCACTATGGAGTATGTCATGTAACGTCACATCGGCTTTGGGCCTGTGAAGTTTGACAAAGGTTTCTTGACTTGCAGCATCCAGAGACACCCTTATCCAATCATTCTTTTCTAATAAATGAGCAACTTTTGTGGTGCGATTCAGTCTTGATCCGTTGGTGACGATACCTAGCTGGAGTCCTATCCTCTTTATATATTTGACGATTTCGCTAAAATCTTTGTGTAGGGTAGGTTCTCCCCCTCCTAAAAGTATCACGGATAACAACCCCCGGGATTTTAGAGTATCTAGACTACGCTTTACATCCTCCGTATTTAGATATTCTCCGGTATTGATGATTTTTGAATCAACGCAGTGCGGACAGGAAAAATTACAGGCAGATGTCAAATCCAGGTTTATGGATATCGGAGCCAAATTGGGGAGCGAATGGCCGGCACCCGTTGTCCCGACATTTCGTTGCCAGGTTATATATTTCTTAAGGCTTTCTATGGCCGAGGATTGCCTTAACTTGGAACTGAAATCATGTTCTTTGTGTTTTAGTTTTTTCATATTGATCTCTCAACTGGTTTCACAACAATTATAAATTTTTTTTAACAGAACCATATTGCTCATAATATGTGCTTTACCGATAAGCGGCTCCCGTTTATCCCTGACTGCCGAAATAAAATCTTGCACCGATAATTCTAAAGGATCATTTATTTTCAAGGTGTTATCTGAATACTTAAAAAAAACATCATAGATTTCGAGATCCAACACCCGATGAATAATCTTATCATTGAACCCGTATGAAAAGCTGCGGGGTTGAAAAATTGTTCTTAGAAGCTCAATCATAACCTGACAATAACCGGTGGTAAAGATATAATGAAATTTTGTTTTTAGTCTTTCTTTATTCCCTTCGATACTGAGATTGCCAATTTCTCCATCACCAAATACCGCATACAGAATGCTCAAAGCGTGGGGAACAGATTCTAAAATCATTTTTTTTCCGGATACCATAGGAGACAGCCTGATAAAAAAAGTGTCTACTTTTTGATAATCGATTGGGCCGCAAAGATATTCATAATATGGCAGTGAAAAAGGCCATTGAGAATTCATTGCTATTGTCAGGTTATTGCTTTCGCCCGTTTCAAAAATATTTTCAAGTAATGAATTTACATCAATCTCATTTTTATCCTGCCAGACAAATGGTTTTTCACAAAATATATGCACGCCTTCTTTAACACATTTTATCAAATATTCATAGTGAGTCACTGCCGGAGAAGCGATAACAACCGCATCGGGTCGTTCTATTTTCATCATGCGGTTAAAATCCGTATAGTAAGTGGCATCGATTCCATATTGTTTTAACTTAGAAGAAGCGCTGCAGGCTGTTTTTTCAGTTGTTCCCATAACTGATACCACAGTTGACCCGTTTTTTTGAAAATATTTTCCGATATATTGCCCGATGCCGCTTTTGTTTCTCCCGGCGCCTATTATTGCTGTCTTCATTGTGCTTTGCCTTTCGCCCTCATTTCTAACCGGGCTTCTTTAAAGCATCTTTTTTCCCCATACACAACGGCTTTTTATCTAAAATATTTGTTGTCTTCGGGCATTGACAAAAATATCTCAATATCGCACTATTATTATAGTATTTTTATCTCTTTCGGAAAAAGTTAATACAGATTTTAGTTGGTACTCAATGGGCTTAGTACAAACTCAAACATATCATTCATATCAATTTGGATCAGCATCATACATAGCCGCCCATCAACTGAGGCAACTCGTTGGATTCTTTAAATTACCAAGTAAAAGAGTTAATTCAGCCCTTGGCGGAAGAACTTCAATTACGGTTGTCCCGCTTGAAGGCATCGGATCTGTAGTAATTAAACATTACAGACGGGGAGGAATCATTCGACATCTGATCAAACAACGGTATCTCAGGTGTGGAAAAACACGCTGCCAGATGGAATATGAACTGTTGC
The DNA here is from genome assembly GCA_019308685.1 of Deltaproteobacteria bacterium. GTDB lineage: Bacteria > Desulfobacterota > Desulfobacteria > Desulfobacterales > UBA11574 > S5133MH16. The sequence goes on along the minus strand of JAFDHQ010000070.1, from coordinate 8,348 downwards.
AGAAAGTCAGAAGTTTAGGCATAAACGCCCCTGATCCGGTCGCTTTTGCCCACCGGGGCCGCCTGTTCTATCAATGTTGGCTGGTAACCCGAGAGATCAAAGACCATCAAACACTCGTTCAAATAAGTCTTTCAAACCAAGAACAGGCGCGTATGGTAATGCAAGAGGTCGTCAAGCAAGTAACGATACTTATAAAAAATAAAATTTTACATGTGGACTTACATCCCGGCAATGTCATCGTGGACAATCAAAATCGAGTCTATCTTCTGGATTTTGACAAGGCAGGCATTTTCCCCCGTGGAAAAAATGCGCTAAGGGCTCGATACCTACGTCGTTGGAATCGGGCCATACAAAAGCATGGGTTACCGAAGATGCTCAGTGAAGTTAATGGGTTCAATCCTATGTAACAATAAAAATAAGAAAATAAGAATTATCGTTATTAAGTGTGATGAAGTCGTAAAAAGTAGAATTCATCACGTTTTAGGTTTTAAGATTTAGGTTTTAGGCAATCAAAATTAATTATTTTAACAGATACTTAAAACTTAATACCTAAAACTTAAAACGTCCGTAAAAAGTCGTATTTTTACTTTTTACGAGACCTTCAGGTTTAGTTATGAATAGCACCGTCTATAAAACCTTACCTTCAGCCCCTTCCATCCTCATCATTCTGATGGGATCTATAGGAGATGTGGCACGGGGTCTGTGCCTGGTGTCACATATCAAAAACAACCTGCCGAAAAGTAGGGTAACATGGCTTGTTGAGCCGCTGTGCTCAGAAGTGGTCCGTTTACACCCTCGGATTGACAAAATGATCGTTTTTAACAGACCCAAGAATATTTTAGGGATACGAGATCTTTATAAAGAGCTATCCCGAGAGCACTTCGACGTCACACTCGATCTTCAGCGTCACTTAAAGAGCGGCTTTTTCTCGTTTCTTTCTGGAGGGAAAAGACGAATCGGTTTTAACCGCCGAAATTCAGGGGAATTTAACTGGATTTTTAATAATGAACATATTTCCTATATCAGCAATGAGCTTGATATGCCCAAATTACATCATTATCTTAAATTTACAAAATACTTGGGGTTACCTGAGCCGGCATCTTTGGACTTCGGTTTTTCCGGCCTTGATGAAAAATCCAATCTACCGGATAGGGTCGCTCAAATAAATAACCCCTTTATCGCAGTGGTCATGGGTTCATCGTGGGAATCCAAAGATTGGTTTTTTGAAGGATATCATCAACTGGTAAAAAATATTCTATCTTCAATGAGAAGGCGGGTTGTGCTGCTGGGTGACGGCTCGCAAGTATCATCCGCAACAAAACTGTGCCAAAAGGCTGACTCACATGGGGTAATCAATCTTGTGGGGAAAACGTCCATTCTTGAGCTTGTGGCCATACTAAAGGCCGCTGTGGCCGGTGTAGGCCCGGACTCAGGGCCGGGTCACCTGGCAGCAGCGGTAGGAACTCCCTATGTATCTCTTTTCGGTCCAACATCTCCTATGCGGGCAGCACCCTATAACTGTGAACATCTTGTCGTGCAATCTAAAATAAGCTGTGTTTCTTGTTATAAAAAGAAATGTCCTGACCTCAACGGGTTATGTATGCGGCGGATCAGCGTTGAATCGGTCCAGGAAAAACTTTCTCTGGCCCTTGAAACATCTGGCGCCTAATTACCTGTTGCATCTGAAATTACGACTAAACCTTCATATCACGTTGAAATTATGTACACAGGTAAGAAGTTCTGAAATTGTGATTGTTCAAGGTATAAGTCTTTGGAGCCGGCTTTTAATGAAGGATTGAAACGCCATATCGTTTTCTCCAAAGGTAATCTCTATCCCGATAATAACCAAGTGGATCGGCCATTTTATCTTATGAGCAATCCGCACATAATCTTTTTCTGTGGTAAAAACAAATTCAACCGATAGATCCATGGCTGTTTTTACCATTTCATCAAGCTCTCTATTCGAATACGGGTGATGGTCCGGAAATCCTGAAAAATCTTCTAATTTACACTGGAAGCTCTCAATGGTTCGGCGAAAATTATCATTGCTTGCTATCCCGGAAAAAGCAAAGACTTTTTTACTTTTAAAGATATCAAAATCGTACTTGGATGAAATATTTAGTTCATCCGGCAATTTCAGGCTGTTTCCTGCAACAACTTTATAAATATATGGGATATGAAATGAATGAAAAATCGGTTTTTTCGGAACAACCTTTTTTATCTGGCCTAAAGCCGCCGGCTTTCCCACATCCGATCGGGTTAAAATAACAGCATCTCCCCGCAACAACGCAGAAGTTGTCTCCCTTAAAGTGCCTCTGGGAAAAAGATAGGTATTACCAAACGGCTTTCTACTGTCTAAAAGAACCAGGTCTATATCTCGATGGAGCTTTAAATGTTGAAATGCATCATCAAGCAGTAAAACATCCGGTTTAAATTTCTTTATCGCCAATATACCGGCCTCAAAACGGTTTTGACCCACAATAACAGGTACGGTTTTGAGTCTCTTAGCTACCATATATGGCTCATCACCTGCTTTATCAGGCCCCATACAAATTGTACGCCCGTCACATACTACACCACCGATCTTTTCTGCTTCACCTCTATATCCCCTGCTGATAATTCCAACACCATACCCGAGATGCTTAATTAGCTCCGCTACATAAATCGTCATGGGTGTTTTCCCTGACCCGCCAACCGTAAGGTTGCCAATAGAAATAACCGGGCAAGGGAGTCTTTTTGACTGTAAAAGACCTTTTTTGTATAAAGTTTCCTTCAGCCGAACAATTCCACCATAACCAATTGATATTGAGTTAAGAAAAAGTTTAAGGAATAAGGGCCTACTTCCCCTTCCGCCTGTCATAATCCCCTGGATTTTTCTCTTGACATTTTCTGGAGCCGCCATGATTTTATCTCTATTCCGGTTGGCAAACAGGCTGTTTGGCATGTTAGTTGTAAAATTTTGTGCATTTTACAGCAAAACTTTTTTTCTCACCACAAACCACAAAGCTTGGTGGCAAATATTTCTTGGTTCGGGCTTCTCTGACTTAAGATCTCAAGATCTGGAATAAATAAAGGTAAAAAAATAAAATATAAAGAAACAAACGAGCATGGCTATGAAATTCCAGTGTCCGTTGTTTTTTAAAAGAAGGTTCCATCTGAAAAACCATAATGATTCCCAATCAACACCTTGAAGGGTTGGTATAAAACGATTTACCTTTTGGCAATATTTTCTATATGAATCTCCAAACAATGGCTGTAACTTGGCTTCTTCTCGTTTCACACGATTGACCATATAAAAATAATAACCCACGATAAAAATAAGGATTATCCAACCATTGCCCGCCAGGAGCAAAACACCCAGCAACAAAAAGAAACGGCCGATATACATCGGATTTCTTATCAACATATAAGGCCCTTTAACCGCCAGCATTTTATTTTTATCCAACGACGCAAAGCACCAAAGTTGAATCAATTCACCGAAAAGAGCCACTGTAAATCCAACCAAAAACCAGGCAGGATTTATGTTCAGAATCAAAATTATGACGGCAATCACGAAAATCGGATACCGTAATTTTAACAAAACATATCTGAGTCTTCTGTCGTTAAAAATCTCATGGATACGGTCTACTACATTATTGACCATTTTACTCCCTCTCACACCATTTTCTTAAAGATTTTGCGCAATCTATCTCTGATACCCCTGACACTTCTTTCTATATAGCTCTGTTGTGTATACTTTCTTTTTTCTTCGGGAGTCAAGGTTTCAGGTACATACCGCATTTTCAATTTGATAATGGCAAAATAATCATCCAAAACAAATCTCCGATAGATGCGATTCATCGGAAAAAATTTGCATTCCTTTTCGGATAGGGAAGCGCTCCAGTCTACGATGTAAGGAAGACCGTTATATCCTACCAAGACATTGGCTCCGTTCTTTAAATCACTGTGTGCAAGGCCTCTTCTGTGGAAACTGTCAACGATGTTTTTTAAATCATCAAAAAAAGTTCCGGATAGCTTAATATTCTTATTACGCTTTTTCAAAGGTTGGCCGGGTATCTCTTCAAGTGCCAGAGCGAGCCCGTCAATAACACCATAGCAAGCCGGAATGCCCTTAAGACCCCGCAATTGTTTATACGCCTTATGTTCACGCCATATGAGGAATCGCCCGATTATATTTCGGTAAAAAAACTTACTGGTGCTGAAATCTTTTACAACAGCTCTTACACCGTATTCTTCTATTATCCAGATAACAGGTCTTGTGTTAGATGACTGCCTCAGAATTCCACAATGGTTTTCGGACAGACTGGAGAGTTTTAGAGATTCTAAATTCATCATTTCAGTAAAACAAGCACGGAAAAACAAAGAAAAACAACGTTAGCAGCCCAAGCGGCCATGAAAGGAGGAAGCATTTCTCCATATCCAAGTGATAAGCAAAAACTATAGAATATCCAGTAAAAAAATGCCATACAAATACCGTAGAATACACTAACGGAAAGGCTTTCCTTAAGTGTATTTTTACTCGAAATGCCTGTCCCGAGCAAACACATAATGAAACTGACAAAAGGAAATGCCAGCTTGGCATACAGATCTACTTTATAAACAGAGGCATCGTACCCTTCGTTTTCAATATTTTTAATATATGTAAACAGCTCCAAGAAACCCATTTCCTCCGATTTTTTAACGACCTTTTTTATATCCTCGGGCAAGAAATAGAACGTCTCTTCCCGCTCTTCAAAGAATGTTACCCGGTAATGGTTATTTTCTTTATCAAGTTTTTGCTCCATAATTTCATAGAAAATCCATTTTCCGTTTTTGAAGACACCCTTTTGAGCATCAACCCGCCGAGTTAATTTGAAGTCATTATCAAAGAAATTAAGAGCAACCCCTAAAATAGAACTATCTGACGGATTGTAATATGTAATGTGGCATATGACGCGGTTACCCTTGATCCATATATTCTTCCCCTTGGATATAACGGCAGATTTTTTCTTGACCTCTATATTCCAGATCCTGTTGGCCTTGCTTATGGTAATCGGCACAACCAATTCTGATATTAAAAAAATGAGGGCGCTTATTAATAACCCGATCAATACAACCGGTCCTAAAAGGTAGAAGGTACTTACGCCGCTACTTTTTAAAGCGATAATCTCATTGTTCTTGTTCATCAGACCAAAAACAATAATAACCGCCAGAAAAATGCCAACCGGCGCTATTTGTGCAACTATCAACGGTATCTTAAGCTGATAAAATCTTATAATTTTTAAAAATGGAAGATTTGCTTCTAAAAAATTATCTATCCTTTGAAAAAAATCTACCGCTAAATATATTCCGACCACTGTTAATAGAACAATACCAAAGTATTTTAAAATCTCCTTGGTCAGATATTTTTCGATTAAGGACATATTAACAACAAGTTATACAATCGCTTCGCGATTCTATATAACGCGGCTATGCCGCTCTAAAAAAAAGGAAATTCCTATACTATCAAGTTAGATATTTAGGCTAGCCTTTTCCCCATCTGACAAAATGGGACTTAATCCCTTTTAACAGAATCGAAACAGGACCGATTTTTATTTGACGCTCATTGGCTGTTTGAACGAGCAGATACAATCCTATACTGCCCATTACAATATTGGGGGCCCACATTCCGATGACCGGAGGGCAGGCGCCTGTTTCACCCAGAACCAAGCCTGCTGTTAACAACAGGTAATAAATCAAAAAGAAAATCATACCCAGCACCAGGCCAAATGATTTTTTTGTAGGTCCGGACTGTATGCCTAATGGAACCGCCAGAAGCCCAAGTGCAAAACATGCAATTGGGATTGAAAATTTTTTGTGTAATTCCATCAGTGTATTATAATAGTGACTATCTTTCCGGGTACTATTTTTCAAAGAATCCCGCAATTCAACAAGACTCATTTCCTTCCTGTGTTTGGCTCCCTGTTTCAATCTCGAAGCTGCCTGTTTAATGTCTAGACGAATTTCATAGGTCTCAAAATCAATATAATTTGTCGATCTGTTCTTAACATCAACTTGATATATTACACCATTGAAAAGCAATAAATGATAAATGTATTCGTCGGGTTCACTGAATAGTTTTCCCCTTGGTGCCACCACGGTGCTGACAATATCTTGAGTTCTTTTATCTTCAACAAAAATATCTTGAAGTTCTTTAGTTTTAGGATCTATTTTATTCACGTAAAGCACTACGTCTTCAAAACTGTCATCAAATGTCCTGTCCTTTAGTCCGATTTCGAGATTGGATGAAACCACCTTGTATGTCAGTTCTTTAAAGGATAATCTTCCCCACGGCATTCCATATATTGTCATAAAAAGGGTAAGCAGAAACCCTAATAGACAAAAAAACATTGCCGGTGGAAGCAATCCGTAAATGCTCATGCCGCTGGTTTTTAGTGCACAGATTTCATTGTCTCCGGACAAGCGAAGAAACGTGAGAAGAATCGCTATCATAATTGACATGGGTATTATATAGGTGAGGAAATACGGCGTAGAATAAGCGAGCATTATAAGGACAGTAAACACACCCACACTGTAATTTACAACCATGTTTGTCACTTTAAGCATTTCAACCATCAAAAAAACAAAAGTAAAAAACATCAGGTTGATGACAAAAGGAGGAATCATCTCTTTGAACACATATCTATATATAATGGAACTGATTTTCATAAAAATTTCAGAAAAGCTTGTTTGTGATTATGACAATTTATAAAATGAGACCTTTAAATCATATCGAAAAAGGCTTGCCGGCATGTTTTCTTACGGTGAATTCTACTGGAGCTTTTTTTGAACTGCTATCATTGAATTGCATCTGGTAAAGTTTAAAATATTCTCCTCCTCGAGCGATCAGTTCTTCATGTTGTCCCTCTTCTACGATTCGGCCGTCAACGATAACGACTATCCGGTCAGCATAAGCAACGGTTGAAAGCCTGTGTGCAATGACAAAGGTTGTTCGTCCCTTCATCAGATTTTCCAGAGCTTTTTGAACCAGCGTTTCCGATTCTGCATCGAGTGAAGACGTGGCCTCATCCAGTATTAAAATGGGAGCATCCTTTAATAATGCACGAGCGATACAGGTTCTCTGTTTCTCGCCTCCGGATAACCGCCCGCCAAGTTCTCCAATATTGGTATCAAAGCCATCTGGGAAGTTCTGTATAAACTCGTATGCATAAGCCGCCCGAGCAGCATTTTCAATGTCTCTGTCAGACGCATTTTTATTTCCGTAAGCGATATTGTTCCGAACCGTATCATTAAAAAGTATGGGTTCCTGAGTAACGATGGCAATCTGGTCTCTGAGTGAAGAGATCGAAGCATCTCTGATATCAATGTCATCAATGAGAATAACCCCCTTGCTTACATCATAAAATCTGGGAATCAGGTTAACTAAAGAGGTTTTTCCTCCACCACTCATTCCAACGAACGCAAGGATTTCCCCGGCCCCGACATCCAGATTAATGTTTTTTAATACCATTTCGTCATCATATTTGAAATACACATTTCTAAATATAACGTGGTGTGCGCCGCGCTTAAACTTAACAGGATTTGGTATCTCTTGAATATCAGACTCCGACTCCAGGATATCAAATACCCGGTCCGCGCCGGCAAGACCTTGCTGTATAATATTATTGAGCTTGCTTAATTTCTTTAATGGCGCGTAAAGCATGATAAGGGCAGCCATGAAAGAAAAAAAGGTTCCGGCTGTGGAGGTGCCGGATATCACTTTGTAACCGCCGTACCAAATGACCATGGCGATACCCATTCCGCCTAAAAATTCCATGAGCGGTGAAGACAAGGCTTTCAAGCGAACCGTCTTTAGCTCAAACTTGAAAAGTTTAAGTGTTTTTCTAAAAAATCGCTCTTTTTCATGCCCTTCCATTCCAAATGCCTTTACAATTTTATTTCCGGCAAAAGTTTCATGCAAGATAGACGTAAGGCCTCCCATGGCCTCCTGCGTACGGGTAGTAACCTTACGCACTTTTCTTCCCAGCATAATAATGGGAAAAAAAGCAAAGGGCAAAACAACAAGCGCAATCAAGGCCATCTTCCAATCCCGGTAGAAGATAACAAATATCAATCCGATAACGGTAAAGAAATCTTTCAAGGATCCGGTAACTGCAGACGAAACCATATTCTTAATAATGTTTACATCATTTGTTACCCGCGATATCAGAACTCCGGTCTTTTCTCTATGAAAAAACGAAAGAGGAAGGTCCTGAATTCGGTCATAAAGACGGTTTCTAAGGCGCCTGATGATATTCTGCCCCACATAATTCATAAGATACTCTTGCCAATACATGGCAAAACCGAGTACCAAATAAATCGTTATTACC
>JAFDHQ010000069.1 GCA_019308685.1 Deltaproteobacteria bacterium | reverse complement strand
GTATATTCACGGAGTTTTCTGTTTACCAGGAAATCTCACGAGATGGAGCTGTAGTGTTATGAGCCAACAAATTATTATCGACTATTGGGTAGAAAAGGCCGGGGAAGACCTTGCGTCAGCTCGGGACAACCTTAAATCCGGCAGGTATCAGAATGCAGTGAGGGATGCATATTTTGCCTGTTTCCATGCATTCTCTTCGGTGCTTTTAAATGAGGGAAAAACTTTTAAAAAACATAAAGAAGTACGATCAATGCTCCACAGAGACTTCATTCGAACCAAGAAAATCGATAGTTTCTGGGGAAAACACTATGATTGGCTTTTTGATAATCGGCATAAGGCAGATTATCGGCCATTGGTAAAGTTCGATCCTGAACAGGTCAAAGATATCGTTGAAGGAAGTGAAGCATTTGTTAAAGAGATGACAGATATGCTTAAATCAGGAAAAAAATGAAATGGCCAGGAAAGCAAAAAGACAAAAAGCGATCAAAAGATTGAACCTGTCTGACCACACTCTGGGTATAAATATCCGGAGGTGTAATTACAACAAATTCAATTTTTCGGATATAGAGGACTATGTCAGTGAGCTTGTCGAATCGCGCGATTATCAGTATGACGCCATCAAACAGGTTATGATCTATCTCTGGGGCTGCAGTTACAAAAACATTACTGAGCTTGGTAAAGAGAATTATAAGGGCGTAAAATAAGGGCGTAAAATTGGATTTTCAGAGCCAAAAACACACTTTTAAGAGAAAGCAACCCGGATTTCGGGCAAAGGGGCACAAGGTTGGGTATTCAGATATCCATTAAAAAGGTAAAAATATCATTCATCTCAAAAACCTGCGATATGTCTGATTATGTTGCAAGCACATCTAACCATTTAAAATTGTTAGCATCTTTGATATGGCCCATGGATATCCAAATTTCTATTAATAACAAAATGTTATAAATGATATCCCGAAAAATCGCTGTTGACAATGAATTTGACCTTCGATATTTGAAAGCTTAGGTTTCGGTTTATTCAATATTATCATGTCTTACACTAAATTCTGAAGCGTTATGAAATTTTACAGTTATTGAAAAACAGCTCTTCAGTCGGACAGGGGGCTTACGGATGAAAGTTAAAGAATTTATGACAACCAATATCGAATCGATTGACCATAAAAGATCGGTCTACTATGGCATTGAAAGGATGGTAAACAGAAGGATCCGTTCTCTGCTGATTCGATATCCCGGCAAAGAAATAGAATACGGGGTAATTACAGCAAGGGATGTGGTCTTTAAAGTGCTGGCCAAGGGAATCGATCCAAAGAATATCATTGTGTCGAAAATCGCCTCAAAACCCATTGTTGCCATTGATCAGAATACGGATTTTAAAGAAGTTGCCAAAATTATGGAAGAATCCAATATCGCAAGGGCCTTTGTTTGTGATCAGGATCGGATCATCGGTTTGGTGGCGTTAATGGATGTCATGTCCGCTACCATCATCGCAAGGGCAAGAGGGGAATATGTTTCTTGAAAAGATATTTTCCAAGGGCAAGAAAGAAAACGAGGTCATCAGGGACATCACGAAACAAATCAAACTCCTCTGTACTGCCTGCGGTTTCTTCAAGACGGCTCTTGAAACAGACGACCTGAGCCTCATGCGACAGGTCATGGATATTGAACGGGCGGGGGATGCCATTCGCAGGGATATCATATCGAAAATTTATGAAGGGGCCTTTTTGCCCTATCTCAGACCGGATCTTTGTAAATTCGTTGAAATTTCGGATAGTATCTTTGATTTGCTTAAGGACACCGCATACAGATATTTGGATTTAAAGCTTCCTGAGCAGCTGAGAGGCGAGTGTATCCAGGTTGCTTTCCTGAACCGCCGTATCTGCGAAATGCTGTTGATCACCTTGGAATCCATGCTCAAGGGTGAGGATCTTAGAGAAAAAATTCTGGCGATCCGGATTTATGAAAAAAAAATTGACGATATCAAACTCTATCTGATTCGAGATGCACGAAAGATAGAGATAACAAATTTTTGGGAAGGTGAAATCCTGTCCCAATTTCTTTCCTGCCTGACCTCCATCAGCGACGTCATTGAGGATGCAAGCGATCACCTCCAGGTCATCCACGTAAGCATGAAGTGAGTAAATAATAGTGTTATGATGGGAGAGATAACGGAGTGTTCTTGTGTGGAAGATCATAAGCGGTATTTTTCTGGGCTGGAGCTTGGGTGCCAATGATTCTGCAAATATTTTTGGAACAGGGGTTACAACCGGTATTGTAAAATACCGGACAGCCATTCTTTTGACGGCCATCTTTGCCTTGATAGGGTCTCTTATCGAGGGGCCTAAATGCATGAGAATTGTCAGCGATCTTTCTCGACTGGTTTCCATCGAGGCCTTTTTATGTGCCCTCGCCGCCGCCATCACCATGACGATTCTGACTTACTTTGCCATTCCCGCCTCCACTTCCCAAGCCATTATCGGCGCCGTAATCGGGGCCGGAATTTTATCGGGTTCAGCGGATTTTTCCAAGTTGATCAAGATCGTTACATGCTGGATCCTGACACCTGTCGGCGGAATAATTTTTGGATACCTGCTTTACCATGGCCTCAAGTTTATCTTTGATAAGACCATTCCGAGCCTCACCTATCGAAACACAATTTATGCCGTCGGCATCATTGTGGCAGGGTGCTACGGAGCCTATTCACTAGGCGCCAACAACGTGGCGAATGTGACCGGCATATATGTGGGAGCGGGTCTTTTATCCTATCAAACGGCCGCTTTCATCGGAGGGCTCAGTATTGCTTCGGGCACACTCACTTACGGCAAAAAAGTCATGATTACGGTGGGTAAAGGCATTGCCCCCTTAGACCCTTTTACGGCCCTTGTCACGGTTTTGGCCGAAGCGCTGACCCTTCATCTTTTTACCCAGATCGGGGTCCCCGTCTCATCGTCTCAGGCTGTTGTGGGAGCAGTGGTGGGTGTCGGCATTGTGGGTGGTCTTCGGACGGTCAATCCAAATATGCTGGGAAAAATTGCCGTAGGATGGCTTATGACCCCTTTTGCAGCAGGACTAATGACGATTCTTTTTATTTATGTTACTTCATAATTTGACCGACAATTTTAAAACTAACACCATTTCCTCAACTTATCGGCGTTGATCCCATTTTGACTCCGTCCTTCTATTTTTTTGTACGCTCACGGTCATCCCATATATTCAATTTCTCTTTCCGGGCCTGTTTTTGGGCAGCGCGAAAATCGGCATCGTATTTTTGACTCCGTCCATATTTGATGTAATACGGTGAAAGACCTTTTCGAACCAGATCAAGGTTGATATTTTTCCCGTCAACGAATACATAAGCAAGAAGGACTCCGTGCCTTCCTCTTATCCAGCTTTCAAATTCAAGGTCAACATATTTGCCGGTAAGTTGCTTTTGGGTGTATCTGAATGCAACTTCAGCCATTGTCATATTCTGTTTTTTATCGGGATGCACAGATTTCGGGGGGTTTACACAGATCAAACGAACTTTTTCATATTTTCCGTTATATCTGATCAGGATTGTATCGCCGTCAATAACCCGGATCACTTTATATTGACCGGCAATTGCCATCGCGGGAATGATAATAAAAGATAGGGCCAAAAAATAAACCATTTTATGGAATTTACGCATAGGAATTTAGCCGCTTTGAATCATATGCACAAAACTTTTTAACACCAGTTCTTGCACCTGGCTTTTTATGTTAAACTTTACACCGATACCATCCTCCCGAGTATGTTTAATTTCGCCGTTGATTCTAAAAGGTTTCTGATTGTCCGGGGACATGAAGGTCATCAAGATGGGTTGGCCAACTGAAAATGTCTGGGAAGTTTTAATGAATACACCGCTCTCACTGATATCTTGGATGAAGTCCCTATAATGCCGCCCCTCCACCGTGTAATCTATTATCGTTAAGAAATCTTTTCGAGAATATTCCCTTTGTTCTTTATTTTGACGCTCCTTCAATTCTTTTAAAAGTTGTCGCGTTTCCTCATCGGACATACTGTTAACTATTTCAAATATTAAGGTACGGACCTCATTTCCGTCAAGTTCGTTATTTACCATATTCTTATGTTCCTCGGAATTAACCGTATGATCTTTCATAACGTCACCGATTTGGAAGGACGAATCAAACTTCAGGTCGGCTTCCGTATAAAGCTTATTTCTAAAGACAGACTCCTTTTCTTGCCGTTTTTTCTTTTGTGTCTGAAAATAGGTAATTTTTTGTAATAGGATGATACAAAAAAATCCGATCACTAAGAAAATTATCAGTATTGTAATATAATACAACATGATTCTTCCCTCACAAAAATTTGATCTTCATTAACTAAATTGAGCGATTGTCGATGCTTGCCTGCCTATGGCATGGTTGTAGCAATAGATCAATTTTCTGTTTTCATTTCGAAATATAAGCCTGTTCCCATAAGCTAGAGGAAATTAATGTATAATAATCATAACTGCTATTTCATCTTTTTACAAGAATTAAAAAGAACATGTCTTTTTGTTTGCCCAGTATAAGAGTTCGCTTGACTTGATATCGTATCATAAATACATTTGTCTCAAACATTCAGTCGTAAAGGATATTGAACATGCTAGACCCATCAAAAGTAATGGAGTCGATAACCGTTAAACTAAACCAGAATATGATACCCGATCAAATCCAACGTCTTGAACAACAAATCGAATTTATGATCGAAATTGATAAGCTCAAGCAAATATCTCGAAAGACGATTTTGACGGATCGATCCCGGGAGGAAAATTCGGCGGAGCACTCCTGGCATATTACAATGGCGGTATTCCTATTTTCAGAATATGCACAGGATCAGGAAATTGATTGGTATCGGGTGATCAAGATGCTTCTGGTTCATGACCTGGATCGCTTTCAACCGTTTTTACAAAATTATGTTACTGAAGGTCAAATCTGGCGGGAAAATAATATAACACGCCGTCAGGTGATGGAAAGAATGCAGCCGGTGTTTGACGGGGCTCCCCTTTTATGGAATCTCGTTAAACTATTCATCGACGATGCGGTTCAGAAAAAATATCTGGCGGGATAGCGCCGATGGCAAAGAATAATAACAGACCGGTTATCCATGCCCGACATCTAACGCGGATCTATAGGCTGGGTGACAGCGAAGTGATCGGCATCAATGATATCGGGCTCGATATTGCTCCCGGTGAGTTGGTGGTGCTCAAAGGCAACAGCGGCTCGGGCAAGAGCACCCTTTTGTCGCTCATTGCCGGTCTGGATCGACCCACCCATGGCTTTCTGAATGTTGCCGATCATAATCTCACCCAAGCGACGTCTCCCGATCTCACCTATTTCCGGCGTAAGGTCGTAGGCATGGTCTTTCAATCTTTCAATTTAATGCCCACCTTGAACGTACTGGAAAATGCCTGCCTGCCGGGATTGCTGGCAGGAAAATCTGCGGACCAGGTAACATCCAAAGCCATGGGACTGCTGGACTGGTTGGGTCTTTCGACCCGATGGAACCATTTACCGGCCCAGCTTTCCGGTGGAGAGATGCAACGTACGGCAATCGCCAGGGCATTGATCAATGATCCGGATATTATTTTGGCCGATGAACCCACGGGAAACCTGGACAGCCGCAACGGCCAAATTGTGGTGGAGCTGTTTGCGGAGTTAAACCGTAACTGGAACCGAACCGTGATCATCGCCACCCACAGCGATATTGCCGATTCAGTGGCATCCATGACCATCTGCTTGAAAGACGGAGCAATTACCGATCAAACATGCGACATCTAAGCTTTTTTATTCGATTTTTTATTTGGTTCAGTCTGCGAAACATGAAAAAGCATTTGGGTCGAGCACTGACGGTGCTTTTGGGGATCGCGCTGGGCGCCGCAGTCTTCACCAGTGTGCGACTTTCCATTCATGCGGCGCTTGATTCTTTCACCCGCAGTATGGACGTGATTGCCGGCAGTGCAGATCGGGTAATGGTTCAACCCGGGGGTCGTGTGCCCGAAGAATGGGTGGCTAAACTCATGCAGTTTTCCGTCGTCCGGGACGTTTCACCGGTTTTGACCGCATATGTCCGTTTGGCCGATAAAAAATCCGAACCGTTTCTATTGATCGGTCTTGATCCTATCATGGATCGGAGCTTTCGCAAATGGCAATTCTCTGAACGCACGGAAGAAGATGTCGAAAGCTGGATTGAACTGCTTAAAAGACCGTATACCCTGATCATCGGAAAGTCTCTGGCCGAAAAATACGCGGTTTATCGCGGCGATCACCTCTTCATCGAGCATACCCGGCAAACCGCTTTTTTTAGTATTGCCGGGATCCTGTCACCCGGCGGGTTGGCCATGGCCGAAGGGGGAATGATCGCTTTAACCGACATCGCCACCTTTCAGGAGCTTACGAAACTTTATGGTTTGGTTGATCGTATTGATATAAAACTTGATCCCAATACAACATCCGAAGATCTCGATCACATCCGGAAAAATCTGCCCGATAATTTTCAACTGGGCGCTCCATCCGCTGCAAAAGAGAGTGGGCAGGGATTGATTCGCGCTTATCAGCTCAATCTTTCGATTCTAAGTTTTGCCTCATTGTTTGTGGGGATGTTTCTGGTATACAGCCTGGTGGCGCTGAACGCTGCTTCCCGGCGTCATGAACTGGCCGTGTTGCGAGCGACCGGTGCATCGCCTCATTTTCTGTTCCTGGTATTTTTGGCAGAAGGGGCGCTGTTTGGCGTGATGGGCTGGCTCACGGCACTTCCCATCAGCACGATACTGGTCAAGTATTTGTTGAAGGGGGTCAGCCAGACGATTTCAATACTGTTCGCAAAAGTTCAGGTGGAGACACTTTCCCTGAGTCCCTGGGAAATTTTATTGAGTTTCGCTATTACCGTGTTTACATCGAGTGTTTCCGCCGTGCAGCCGGCTTGGGAAGCCATGCAAGTATCCCCCAATGAGGCACTCGAAATATCCCGGCACGGCATGACACGAAAAACATCTCCCCGTAAACTTGTCATAGGAGGCATAGGATGCCTTTTTCTGGTGGTGCCATTGTCCCTGCTCCCGGGGATTTTGAATATGACCCTGCCGGGGTATTTCGCTATTTTGTTTTTGTTTGTCGGATTCTCGCTGTTCGCACCCTGGAGCCTTATTCAGATGGGGCATGCCCTGTCACCGATCCTCCATCGATTTGTCGGAATTCCGGCGTATCTCGCCGGCCGGTATGTGCGGGACAGCGGAACCCGAACCGCGGTTTCCGTGGGAGCACTCATTACTGCTGTGGCATTGTTTGCATCTTTGGTCATCATGATCCACAGCTTCCGCAGCACGGTTGAGTTGTGGGCCCATCAGACCGTAAGCGGAGATTTGTTTGTCACGACTAAAATGGGAGAAATCAACCGGTTTCGCTATCCCTTACCCAGGACGGTTGTGGATGGACTGGAGGAATTCAGCAATCAAGTGGACATTGTTCCCAGCCGTCGGTATTCTTTGACCTATAACAATTTCCCGTATGAATTCCAACTGCTGGATATCCATGTCTTTTTACGTCACGGAGACTTTGTCTGGTTAAAGGGTGATCCGGATCGGGTTCGAACGTTGTTGAAACACGGTAAAGGGGTTGTGATTTCTGAAGTCTTCTCCAATCGAACCGGAGTGGCCATGGGCGACAGGTTCCGGGCCCGAATTGAATCATCGCTGGTCGAACTTCCGGTTTTGGGCATCATCCGGGACTATCGGACCCGGGGGGGTGTGGTCTTTTACTCTCTGCCACAGTTCAACATACGTTATCATGACGTTCCGTGGGGCGGATGTCGTATCTTTTTAAAAGATCGCACAAAAAATCCGGAGATGGCCGTCGCCTCACTGAAAAATGAATTCATAAGACGCTGGGGAGATACGTTGGAAATCATCAGCGGCCAGGCGCTGCGAAACACCATTTTAAGGGTCTTTGATGAAACCTTTGCCATCACCATCGTTCTGTTACTCATTGCATTGGCCATCGCCGCTCTGGGCATTGCCACGACACTGACGGTATTGGTGCTGGAACGCTCAAAACAGTTAAATACACTATATGCCGTGGGTGCCGACTTTGGACAGATTCGATCCATGATTCTCTGGGAAGCGGCATTTATGGTCGTTGCCGGGGAATTGGCAGGGATCGTTTGCGGATTTGTCCTGTCTTATATCCTGGTGTATGTCATCAATCGCCAATCCTTTGGCTGGACGTTCCTTTATGAAGTCGACTGGGGGGCGCTGGCCATGTCATTGCCGTTGATCATATTGACAGCTCTGGCTGCCGCATACCCGGCCATCAAGATGGTGTTTCGAGAATCACCGGCTACACTGTTAAGAGAAAATTAACCCTCTTATCAAGAAACAGGAAAGAGGATAAAGGAAACCACGGATGAACACGGATAAACACAAATATTTTGAAAAATAATAAAGTAAGAAAGTGAAGATCAAGAAGGTCAGAAGGTGGGAAAGTAAGAAGGTTGGCATGTCCTAAGGTCTCCGACCTTCTGATCTTCTAAACTTCTTAACTTTCTGTTTTCCGAGACCTTCTCATTTTCAAATTACATTTGCGTCCATTTGTTGTTATCTATTCTCTAATTCCTAATTCCTATTTTCTAATTTGAATATGATGAGTTTTAACAAGCGATCCATACTTTTCCTCTGGTTCATCTTCGTTTTTACCCATGGTTGGGTATTGGCCGAAGATACCAAGGGATATCTTTCTGTAACCGGTCCCTGCGAACTTGAATTTCCTGAAGATCATGCATCACATCCAGACTATCGGACAGAATGGTGGTACTATACCGGCAATCTGAAATCCGCGGCCGGGAATCGATACGGATTTCAGCTTACTTTTTTTCGCAGACGTATCATCCCCTCAGAATCTGAAAAGAGATGGCCTGCGCCCGCATCTGCCTGGCGGTCCAGTCAGATTTATCTGGCCCATGCGGCCATATCGGATCTTGATGGAAAACAACATTTTCATGCCCAGGATATGGGTCGAGGAGTGCTGGGGATCGCCGGTGAATTCCGAGATAATGATATCGTTCGTATCTTTCTTAAAAAATGGTCCACCCGAATCGGTCCAAAAGTCCACCAATTGAAGGTGATTTCCGACCCATTTTCTTTTGAACTCAATTTAACACCCGTCAAACCGGCCGCGTTTCACGGAGAGGAAGGTTACAGCCAAAAAGGTTCAACACCCGAAAAAGCCAGTTGCTACTATTCATTGACCCGGCTCGATACCATAGGGCAAGTGACACTCGCTAAAAAAACATTTGCGGTCAGCGGCCTGTCTTGGATGGATCATGAATTCAGCACGGCCTCCTTGGAACCCGGGCTGGTGGGATGGGACTGGTTCAGCCTTCAGCTATCCGATAACACGGAAATCATGATCTATCTTTTGCGTCAAAAAGACGCCACGATCCATCCGGCTTCCAGCGGAACATATGTCCGTTCCAACGGGAAGACAAGACATTTACCCAGGCATGATATTCAAGTGACCGTTACGGATACCTGGAATAGCCCGGACTCCGGAGCGGTTTATCCGGCACGATGGCGACTAAGGATTTCGTCTCCGGCCATGGACCTGATGATTGCTCCCAACCTGGCAAACCAGGAAATGGGAACCAAAGAAAGTACCGGAGTGACTTACTGGGAAGGAAGTGTGTCCGTTCGTGGAATCAAAAAAGGTCGTCGGATCAACGGGAAAGGATATGTGGAGATGACGGGGTATGCCAAAGCCTATGATGCACCCTTACATTAAAAAAAGTCCGATAACCTCACAGTGAGAGATTATCGGACCGGTTATTTTAACCTAAAAACTGCACACAAATTTTAAAAGGTTTAAATAAATATAATTATATTATACTGTTAGCACATGGGGTGAGCCAATGTAACATAACATTAAATTTCCGGTGACCACGTTGATCGTAGAAATGATATCAACAAAAAATGAATGGCCTATTCCCCGGAAAAAGTTTTCACATCATGTAAACTCCTTTTCTGATCAAAACTGCCCCCCGGTTCGACCGGCTGATATATATAGCAGGCCGAACCGTCGGGGGTGATAATAATACACCTTACCATTTGTTTTAATTTACACCTTCAATTTTAGACAGATACCTGCATGGATATTAAGATCGGGTGCAGTTATGGAGAATCATGAACGTTCGACTTCCAGAATTAAAGTCTTGATTGTCGATGATGACAAAAAGCTTTGCTGACTGGTCAAAGACTACCTGGAGCCTATGGGCTATGATGTGGATGCTGCCCACACCGGAACACATGGACGGGATCAGCTTTTGGACGCCGTTGCCGGTCGAAGCTACGATGTTTTCGACCGCTCCGTGGATGTCCATATCTCCTCGCTGCGGCGGAAGCTGGGAGATGATTCCAGAAACCCCAGATTCATTAAAACCGTTCGATCCGCCGGGTATATGTTTATAGACCCGAGGGGTCAGGAATTATGAAGCCTTTTTCATCGTTATTCTCCAAAATCCTCCTCTGGTTTTTTTTGAACCTTGCCCTGGTAGCGGCCGTCCTGGTCGTGTTCTTCGCGTTTCAGTCCCAAATAGATCTGCATGCTATTTTTGGCAGACAGGCATCGGATCGATTGCGAACCGCCGGAAGGCTGATCTCTCATGAACTGAATCAGGTGCCCATCGAAAACTGGTCGGATGTACTCGCCCGGCATGCAGAAATCCATCAGGTGGACTTTGCTCTCTTATTTAAAGGGGGTTTCCAATCTTTATCCAAGGATATGGATATCCCGGAGGCTGTGATGAAAATGGTCATGGGCCCTTTCCGACCGAAACCCCCAAAGAACGAGGTTTCACTGCCCCTCAAACCCCGCGATAAGCATGGGTGGAAGATGTAACCCACATGTCAAATTTGATCAACGAACTGCTTTCCTTTTCACGGGCCGAAATGGACACGGCAAAGGTCATGCTGAAAACGATTGAACTGCATCCCGTATTGCAACGGGCGGTGCAACGGGAGAGCATGCCCACAACGGAAATTTTCACGAAAATTGAGCCTAAGATCCGGGTTATCGCAGATCCCGAGCTTCTGGCCCGAGCACTGGCCAATATTATCAGAAATGCTGTAAAGTACGCTGGAAAGGCGGGACCGATTCACGTTTCAGCTAAAAGACTAGGGGAAAAAATAAAAATCCAGGTCAAAGACTCCGGTCCCGGCGTGCCCGATGATCTTGTGAAACATCTATTCGAACCTTTCTTTCGCCCCGAGCCCTCTCGGGATCGCTGCTCCGGTAGCGTCGGCCTTGGACTTGCCATCGTAAAAACCTGCATTGAAACGTGCAAAGGCACTGTTTCCGCCCGAAACCTTAAACCCAAAGGTTTTTCGGTAACAATCACCTTAACGTCCGATACTTAAAAATCACTCGCTGAAAGTTTTTGAATCGGTTTCGTTTCTAATCCTCTTTGATCCGTCCAATAATTTCCCTCTGTCTGCAGATGACATAGCTCGTAATCACCGATTCTTGCTGGTAGGAATTTTCGGTTTGGCCCCAATCATACTTAATCCCATATAAAATGATTTTTCCTGAAGGCCGGGGATGAACAGTGTTCCCCACTATCATTACAGTCTTCTCAGATACCGGCAATCGAAACGACAAAGTGACCGGCTCAGGATAGCTTGGGATTTCAGTCAATTCAGGTTTGACGCCCAGTCCCATACCCGTAAGCGAGATATCAATGACACGCCCTTGAGTCGATCCACCGTTCCACTCAACATCCACCTCTATGGGTTCATTGATATCCGGTTTAACCCGGTAGGCTTCTCGCCTGTTGAAGTAACTCATCAGAGAAATGTCCAGATTTTTTGCGAGGCTGCTTGGGTCTGCAAATTGAAAACGACAAATTACGTTGTCATTAGCATTTTTCAAATGTTTCAATGTGGCGTCAACCATAATTATTTTTTTGGATTGAGTCATCGTGAGTTGGAGCCTTACCCTTTCATTTAAAGCAAGATTGGGAAGTCTTTGAGGTTCAAAAGCAATGGCAGCCCCATTCATGCTTGTGTTGAATATGGCGCCTGGTAATAGCTCACGTCCGGGGAGCACGAGATTGAATTGGAGGGGAGAAAAATCTTTAGCCTTGGTTCGGTATTGTTTTCGTGAGTCTTTTTTAAATAACTTCATTATATTTTTCCTCCAACAGGAAATCCGATGGAAATCAATTTGTTAACCCGGTTTCGTAAAAAGTCCAACTTCTGCGTTGTGGTCCAACTTCTGCGTTGTGCTGCATTTCGCAATCATTCAACGTACGATAAGTACGCCTCATGATTACAAAATTTGCACGCCTTGAATTTAAACTTTTTACAAAACCGTCTAAATTAGACTTTTTACGAGTTCATCAATAGTATCTCAAATGATTTTTTTCGTAAAACGCAAATATTTTGGGTTTCAAATTTTTAACGGACAATCAAAGGGTCGCTCCCTCCCAAACATCGACCCTTCCGAAATGGACAAGAAATCTACACCTCAATTGATGGTAAACAAAATGCTGGCAAATATAAAAAGAAAAGGCAGGGTCATTTAGACTCTGCCTTTATCGCATACCATCAAACAAATGGTTACTTTACAGCTTCCTTCAAAGCCTTTCCTGCAACAAACTTTGGCACCTTACTTGCTGCAATATATATTTCTTCTCCTGTCTGAGGATTTCTGCCTTTACGAGCCTTCCTTTCTGCCACCTTAAATGTGCCGAACCCAATCAATGATACAGATTCTCCCCTCTCTAATGTCTTGGTAATGCTTGAAAGAACAACGTCCACAGCCGCCTGAGCATCCTTTTTGGATTTTAAGACCTTCGAAACCTCGTTAACCAAATCTCCTTTGTTCATGTTTTCCCTCCTTTCAAAAAAGTGAAGATAACTTGCCTGGCATGAAATCCATTAAAATTTATAGATATCAAATTCGTACGCTAAATATCAAGCTATTATTATTTTGCAGATATCTATGCAAACATCTATACGATTTTATTTTATATTTATCCTGCGTAAAAATTCAAATGAAGCTTGATTACCCTCCCGAATTGCAAGTTTTTCATAACCTATATCGCTGACAAGAGCAGGGGGTAAAGCTTTAATCTAAGTTGAGATTTTTTGAAAAACTAAATAGGGCTGTGAACAACCTTTCCTTTCCTTTCATCTATTTTCTTAAAGGCATCTTCAATCGCACGCTCTAACACTTCATATTTAACCGGCTTACAGAGAAGGCCATCAAAGCCCATCTTTTCAAACTGATCAGAATCAAGCACTGTAAAACCACCAGAAAAAGCATAAATAAGTGTCTCTGATGTTCTTTCTCTAATTCGCATACACAATTCAATACCATCCATCTCTGGCATTTTTAAATCCGTAATTATAAGCGGAAACTTTTCATTCTCTATTATTTCCAAAGCCTCTTTCGCGTTTTTAGCCAATTCAGGGACGTATCCAAGCCTAACAAGATTTATTTCCATTATTTCCCTAATAGATTCTTCATCGTCCACAACTAATATTTTTTTTGAAAGCATCTTCATTTAACTCCCTTTATCGTCTATATCAGTCCCCGGCAGTGCATGATTGCTTATCTGAATAATGTGTTTCCCAAAATTGAAGGTTTAAAATCGAACTCAATTCTGATATATCTTGCCAAGATGAAATCCATTAAAATTAATAGATATCAAACTCGGACTATAAATATCAAGTCAAGATCGTTAAAAAAATATCCTTTCCATTTCAAATCCGACATTTGTCGTTATACTATAACCTAAGTTGAGTGATTTTTTGCGTAGAGATGTGCTGAGATCTCGATACATAAAAGTTCGCGAAAACCGTCCCGAAAAGACATCGGGATTGATATGTCGAGGATTTTCGAGGATCTTTGATGCGCAAGAGATCAGTGTAGATCGAGTAAAAAATCGCTCAATTTAAAATTAAGGAGGCGTAAAATGAAGGTTCTTGTGCTCTATTTTTCCAAAGGCGGAAACACAAGAAAACTGGCCGAGGCGATTGCTCTGGGCGTTAAAGATGTTGATGGAGTTGAATGCGTAATGAGAAAGACCGGCGAAGTCACCAAAGATGATTTCGTCGAAGCCCAAGGAATCATTGCCGGCTCTCCCGTGTACTTCGGTGTCATGGCAGGGGAATTAAAGAAGGTGTTTGATGATTTCGTGGGTGTGAGAAATAAGATGGATGGAAAGATTGGGGCTGCCTTTGCGACATCCGGAGATCCCACGGGCGGAAAGGAGACAACCATGATGTCCATCATACAGGCACTTCTCATCTACGGCATGGTGATAACCGGCGATCCCATGGATGCCACCGGCCACTATGGCACTGCCTGTGTGGGGGCACCTGATGAGAAAACAGCTGAAAATGGACGTAAACTCGGCCGCAGGGTTGCGGAATTGGCTAAAAAACTGCGGGGATAGGGTCGCTTTTTGGGATTAATCTTCTATTTTGAATTTTTCTGGGACGGCATTGCAGACCGAACATTTCAGGGAAGGCTTGTCCATGGCAATATTTCCACAAATTTGACAGACATAATAGTTTATTGAATCATGGTTGCCTTGTTCGATCACTTTTTCTAAAAGATGTAAGTGAACTTTTGCCACATCACCGAACTGACCAAACGCTTCAGCAGCTTTTTTATTCCCTGTTTCATTCAATTGTTCGGAAATTTGAGGATAATTCCGTGTGGTGTCTAAGTGTTTACATTGTAACATTTTTTCCAAATATTCAGCGGTATCGCCAATTTTACCCCTTATATACATGAGTGTCCGACGGGCGTGAATTTCTTCTGCCCGTGCAATGGCTCTAAGCAATTTGGAATGAAGCGTCCACCCGTCTTGTTTGAGCTTTGCAGCGTAAAGCCGATTAAGCACACTTGATTTAGACATATATGCAAAAGCCTGGGCCATGTCGGAATTTAAATTATCCGCCATCGATAAACCTCCTTAAAACTTCGCCCCATCAGCCATTGCAATCTCACCTGCCAGTCGATGCCGACGATAGTCTGACAAATTGTGGTAGACTTAAATTCTTGAGACTTGCTTTGCTCATCAAAATCTAACTTTATTCTAAACAAATCCAAGCAATGTCAACGTATTTGTTTATGCAATGATAGGGAACATTCTCTATTAAACAGGATTATCTTATGATATCTATTTCTTAAATCTCATTTTACATAGCATGATGCTGATCTTTATATCTTGGGATCTCAGGTTTTTCTTCTGTGCCTCGATATGAAATATATCGCTCATACGTCTTATTAATTCCATGCTGGTTTTCCGTATACTACTGGCCAGGATAACTTCCCCATCATCCTTCAAATAGGTCTTAAATAGACTCCGAAATGGCTGGAAGTATTTTTCTTTGTAAGTAATTTCCGACCCGACGATATAATCGAAAGTTCCTTTGACCTCTGGTCTGTTCCAGTCCAGCTCTTTTATTTCCAGGTCCGAAATGCCGTTTAACAGGGCGTTCGCCCTGGCAAAGCTAAGGGCATCTTGATTATGGTCCGTCATGATGACCCGGTGTCCGAATGAGGATGCCACGATCCCCACAAGACCGAGTCCTCAACCGATCTCAAGAATATTCTTCTCCGGTTCAACCTCAAGACCGGCAAGAAAATCGGCCAATATTAGGGAAGACTCCCATATCTTTGTCCAAAGAGGAAAATTATGGAACAGGTCTTCCTGATCGATAAAGCTGTCCAGGGATTCGGGCACAAAGAAACTGAAATCTCTGTCTTTGATCGTTATCCTTGTAGTATCGGTCTGGTATCGTTTTTTAAAAGATGTAAGTTCGGTTTTTAATATAAGCATTAAATAAGCATATTCTTTAAGTTGTGATTTTTTTCCGGCGATTAAAGATATCGTGTTTATATCAATACCGGTCATTATACGAATGTCATTTAATATTTTCTTTACATATCAAGATCTTATATGATTATATCATGACTTTGTTTTAAAGATAGTCTTTAAAATTGCCATCTCTATTTCTGGAGTAGGCTTCCATCTAAATTGATGATCAAAACGTTTTTTAGCAAAGAGGTGTTGGGCATCAATGACCACGGGATCAGTTTCAAAATGAATAGGGGGTGCCAAGTTTACTCCCAGGTTCATTATATCATCCTGAACAGTGCCATCAATCCGCCCTTTAGAGTCGAAATGCATGATGAAATATTCCATTCGCAAGATTTCTGCGGGCCTTCGATTCTCAAATTCAATGGCCACCTCGGCATATCGCACCTGCTTACCGGCATATTGTGGGAAGGATATATCCGGGTCACGCTTCATCAACCTTTCATACTTTTTCAGCGAAATACGTTTTAACGAATTATCATCATTAACAATAAAGATTCGAAGACCTACGCCCATAATACTCCGGATTTGAAATCAATCTTAAAATTGATGAACTCGTAAAAAGTCCGATTTAGACGGTTTCGTAAAAAGTTCAAATTCAAGGCGTGCAAATTTTGTAATCATGAAGTGTACTTATCGTACGTTGAATGATTGCGAAATGCAGCACAACGCAGAAGTTGGACTTTTTAGGAGACCGTCAAAATTTCAATTGAAAATATATTAATCACTCGCCAATTGTACGATCTATCGGCAACAGCCCAATAAGCCTATTACTTCTTTTTTCATCACCGGTCAAGGTTTGAAACTTATCCCTTCAAGTTAAACGCATTTGATTTTGGGAAATTGCGGCAATGTGACGGTTTGGTTTCGTGAATTCTGCATTTGTAAATATTTTTGTTTGGCAGTTTTGGAAAGAAATATCTCCCCGAGCAATTGATCGGCTTTCCTGTTCTCCGATATTGAAAACCTGCCAGTAGACATTGAGTGACGGCGGCAGATCTATCCCGGTTGAGAATAGAAGGTCACCTTTACTATTATCTTCGGCGTTTCGTCCCCAGGTAGACTCCTCTTCCCATTCGACTGATAATGCCCATTTTGTTGGCTTTATAGATTACGTTCCGGATTTTTTTCTCATCGAAACCGGTTTTTTGTTTCAGAATGGAAACATCAACGCCTTTTTTTGACCGCTTTATAATATTAAGGATCTGCGCAGTATCTGTGAGACCTGTGGTTTTACGTTTAGCAGGAGATTTTTTATCCGGCTTTTTTTTGCGTGTTTTGACACCATGTGATTTTGCGGTTTTTTTCAATCCGGTCTTTTCAGATGAAGTTCCACCGGCTTTTTTCTTTGAACCTGTTTTCAATTCGGATTTTCTTTGTTTTAATTTGGTTTTGGCCGGCTTAACCGCTTTTCGAGAGGTTTTTCTGCCGCTGGATAGTTTTTCGTCGCTTTTCGTCAGATCAAAATCCATATGATCTTCCATATCAATACCGAACATACCGGAAAGATCCGATTCCGCAATTATTCTGGCGCTTGTTTCTTCCGCCTTTTTCAATAAGTTGTAACTTTGATCCGTTATGGTCTGTTGTATCAAGTCATCTATATCAACCTTCCGGAGTTTGAAAAACAGGTTCGGGGAATCATCAAGACGGGCACCAATACCGTACAGGGTGGCAGCCACATGTTTGCACATATAGGCCCAATCCGGGCAGCTGCAATTAAATTCAATCTCTTCCGGTGACGGGAACAATCCCTGTCCCCGGGTAGTAAATATTTCACCCAGTGCTTTGGGAAACTTTCCGGCCAAAAGTTCCGGCAATGAATCCAGTTTGCCGGCACAGGCCGCCTTCATGTTTTGCCAGATTTTTTTGTTTATACCTTTTATGTTAATAATAACCGTGTATGGTTTTGATCTTGTGCCCTGAACCAGGGATTCGACCTGTCCGGGACTGATTTGAAGGTCCAGCACCGCACCATGGCGAACATAACTGCGGCCACGACCGATACGGTTGCTGTAATCTGCATACCGTTCCAGATTATGATTCCATGATTTCCCCCACCAGGTTCTCACAATCGTACTTCCTTCAATAATAATCGGCTTAATGGCAGGATTTTTCTTTTTAAGTTGTTTTAATTTTTTGGCTGCTTTGGCTCTTTTTTCCGCAACAGATACATAACGTGGATAACCCCAGTATGACATTGTTCACCTCTTCGTTTAATTAGCAGCGATTTTATAATTTAAGTTTAAAAAGGTCCATCAATTCTTCGTTTTTCATTTCGGTTATCAAGGACTCGCCGGAAGCGGCAATAACGTCATGCGACAGACGAGCCTTTTCCTCCAGCATCATATCGATTCGTTCTTCAACGGTGCCCTTGGTTAAAAACTTATGGACAACAACATTCTTTTTCTGCCCAATCCTAAAAGCCCGGTCCGTGGCCTGGTTTTCTACAGCAGGGTTCCACCAGCGGTCAAAATGAATAACATGGTTGGCTTCCGTGAGATTCAATCCCACGCCACCGGCTTTTAAGGACAGCACCATGAATGGGACGTATGCAGGACTCTGAAACTGCTCAATAATTTTTTTTCTTTTACCAACCGGAACACTTCCATGCAAGACCAGACCGTTTCGCTCAAAAATACCTTTTAAAAATTCAGATAGTGGTTGAGTCATCTCTTTAAATTGAGTAAATAGCAGAAGTTTCTCTCTTTTTTCATAGATGGTTTCACAGATCTCCCTGAGCCTTAAAAATTTACCGCTTTCATTTTCATCAAATTGGCCGGTTCCCAGATACTGATCCGGGTGGTTGCAAAGCTGTTTGAATTTCATCAGGGACGCCAGGATAATACCCTTGCGCTGAATTCCCTCAGTGTGGGCAATGGTTTCTTTTATATCATCGGTTAACTTTTTGTATAACAGGATTTGTTTTTTGCTCAACGTGGCATAGGTTTTCATCTCGATCTTGTCCGGCAGATCGGATATAACCGATTTGTCGGTTTTCAACCGTCTTAAGATATAAGGGCTTATAAGCTTGCGCAACCCGGCATAGCCCGAATGGTCGCGGCCTAATTTCTTTGAAAACTGCTTAAACTCTTTAACATTGCCCAACAGCCCGGGATTTAAAAAGTCAAATAAAGACCACAAGTCTGCCAATCGATTCTCAATCGGAGTTCCGGTCATGATGATCCGGTTGCGGCAGTTAAGGTGTTTGACGGCTTTGGCCTGTTTGGTTCCCGGATTTTTTATGGCCTGGGCTTCATCTAAAATGATATAATTCCACGAACGGGATTGAAGCCATTTGTATTTTTGAACCAGTCCATAGGTTGTAATCACCAGATCGCATGCATTCAAAGCCGCTTTGTTTTTTACGTGTGCCTTTGCCTCTGAATTTGAACCGGGATGGGCTACAAAATACTTTAAATCAGGAGAAAAACGCCGTATTTCATTGACCCAGTTGGAAATAAGAGAAGCGGGTATGATCAGGAGGCTGGCTTGACGACTTGACCCTGATTTTTTAAACCCGGATGCCAAAATATTCAAAAAGGCGAGCACCTGGACGGTTTTTCCCAGCCCCATATCATCGGCTAGGCAGGCACCAAAGCAAAGTGAGTGTAACAAAAGGAGCCAGTCCAACCCGCTTTGCTGATATTTCCTTAGTTTGCCTTTAAACGCTTTGCCGGGTTTTTGTGAAGAAATCAAATTCGGATTGAGCAATTTTTTAATGACCGACTCGAGCCATTTCCCATTTGAAACACTGCATTTTATTTCGGCAGCATCAACATCCAGAAACTTTTCAGGCTTTAGCTGTAATCGGAGGGCATCTTTCAAACTCAAGCCTTGTTCCACCATCATCTTTTTTGCTTTTTCATATGCATCCAGGGTCTGTTTCAGTCTGTCAGGGTCCACCGCCACCCATTTATTTTTGATAAAGGCAAGCCCTTCTGATTCCTGCAGAAGTCGTTTCGCCTCTTCTTCTGAAATGGCAGTATCACCAAGATTCAGCCGCACATCAAAATTCAAAAGTGCATCCATACCGACCAGTGACGGTTTTGTGTTGCCGACGCTGATATTGATTCCCAGCCTGGATGGTTTTCCCTTCCACCAATTCGGAATGCGGCACAAGATACCGCAGGCTTCATAAATTGTGACTTCCTTTAAAAATGAAAAGGCTTGCGCCGGTATCCAGGACATGGGGTGAAACAGTTCTCCGCTGTTAAGAAGATCAGATAAAAAGGGGCTTTTCCTGGCAGCCAAATGAACGGTTGCCAGCAGTTCCAACAATTTGTCCTTTTGGTTTTCATATTCTTTTAATGCATATTTAAGGGGCATGTGTTTTGATTTTCCCTGTTTGTTCAGCCGGGTCGAATACGTGGCCAAAAACGCAAAGGGATAATCTTGTTCTTTATTTTCAACCAGATGAAAAAATACCCGGCCGACCAGATGCACGTCAGGGCTGTAAGTACGGATAAATTCCTCAACGGTTCCCTTGTACGATTTTATTGCCCATGTAAATGCCGTATTCAGTTTTGACCACACGGTTTCAAGCAATTCAGCGGTTATGTATTCTGAGCCGGGCATCAACGGGGAGCTGTTTGCAAATTTAATAAGTTGGTTTTTATCAACGGCAATGTTGACGTTATGGCGAAGGGTTTCCAGTTCAGGAATGCGGCTCAGTTTCCGGACATACTGTCCCGCAAAACTTCGCCAGTATTCAAGGGAGGGAGTAAAGGTAATGTTTTTATCACAAAACCCCAAATAAAGAAGACCGCCATAGGCATCGGCGGTAAACCTGTTGAAGATTTCCTGTTGCAGCAACCGTTTGCTTTTATTTATGGTTTCTTTTGTTTCGATCCATTCTGTCTCTAGTGAGCCGTTTGGCATCACAACAACATGCAATTCTTTATTCATTGTGTACACTTATGATACATAATAATTACAAAGTTGAAGTTTTAAATTCTGGAAAGAATAAGCTATCAGGAGGATGGTGTCAATAAGGGGTTATACGGCAAAGAATTGATTGTTCTCAAATCTTTTAAGCAGGTAAGTCACAGTAAAAGCCTCGGCCGATAAATTGTTCAGACAGTAGGTGCTTGATAATAAACGTGTTTTCCTTCAGAATATAATTATCTATATTCTGAAGGAAAACTTTATTCTTGGGTTTAAAAAATATCCAATGTGTTATATGAAGCATCATGCACCCAAATTATCATAACGAAGGAGACAAACGATGAAAGATGAGGCCTTTAAGCTATTCAGGTCCGCAAACCGCGAACATCTCCATTTTCTTTGGGAAAAGGCCAAAAACGACGAACTGGACGGTTTGGATGCCGAGGACAGGCGTTTGGCAGAAACTATGCTGCTGCATGAAGACGAGTTTTTCAATGTATTTGAATTCGCGGACGTTCTGCATGACAGGGAGTTTGATCCGGACACCGACGTCAACCCGTTTCTGCACATCACCATCCACACCGTGATCGAGAATCAGCTTGCAGCCAAAGACCCCATTGAAGTATTCCAGTTTTATAATGCCATGCGGAAAAAGAAATGTTCCCATCACGATACGATTCACCTGATCGCCGCCATTCTGGTTCCACTGATGTTTGATACCATGAAACACCAGAAACCTTTTGACAATGATCGGTATGTTTCTATGCTGAAAAAATACAAATCGCGCAAACCCAACAAAATCTGGGCGCTTTTGGATTCTTCAGGCAATGTTTGATATTAAGTATATCTGGTTATGCAGTTCAGAAGAACCAGCAGCTTCTGACTGCACCTGCATCGTTATTTCCCAAGAAAATTAGAAAGGAAGCTCAATGACAAAATTAGGCACTAAAAAAAAACCTGTGAGGTTCAGAGTTCAAACTGAAGGAAGATTGCATGAAATTGCATCACTTTGTGATAAAAACGGATGGATATTTGTCGGTGGACTTGAACCTGATAAACCAGAGGATCTTTGTGAGGTTGAGTATTTGCTGAATCCGCAAGTTTTTACATCTCAGCCTCGCATGGGCACTTCTGACAATATGACGGTTGTGTATAAAAAGCCCAAGGTTGGTAGAAATGCACCTTGTCCCTGCGGGAGTGGCAAAAAATATAAAAAATGTTGTTTGGGAAAATCAGATGCTCCCGTAATGCGAAAAAGAGACGAACTCGATTTATT
>JAFDHQ010000262.1 GCA_019308685.1 Deltaproteobacteria bacterium | reverse complement strand
CTGCAAATAGCGAAAACTCTGCTGCCATCGGTCGAAGGTACCCGGCCGGTAGCACTCGGTGAGCCCGTCGGACATCTTGACCAGAGAGTAGAAAGCCTCCTTCAGCTCGGGCAGGTGGTAGTCCATGGTGATGTGGTACTCGTTGGGATTTGCGTTCAGATACCCCATACCCGTACCGGTCATGGGCCTGGAGTCATGCAGCGGATAGAGATACGTCTCGTTGAACGGCGCACAGTGCCGCATGGGGTCGCCCATTCTCGGCATCTCCACCTTGATGACCTCGGCCCCCAACTCTGCCAGGTTGGACACGGAGTGGGGCGTGAAGATATACATGGTGGTACTCATCCAGCGGATACCCTTTAGAGATTGGGGCTTTGAAAACTCATTGCCCGGATCGAACTGCGCCTTGCAGTATTCCTCGTAAGGCATTTTCATCTCTTCAAGCTCTTCTTTGCTCTTGGGGCCCGGCAGATCCTCAATTCTTGTTTCACGTGGATCCTTGTTATATTTGAGTCTATGCATATTACATCACCCCCTTTTCAATATATTCGTTGACTTGTGTTTGGCCGATGCCGCACCACTTCTGCAATACCTCGTAGTTATCATATCCGACGGGCCTGCCCAGCACTTTGGTCCTGTGCGGCGTAGCCTGCTGATAGGCGTTGGGCGACACAGAAAAGAGTATGGTGCCGTAATGATCCGTATCGATGGTGCACACCCAGGGGCGGTACTTGAAGTGGGGGAACTCAGAGAGTTCGTCGATAAACAGAATCGGTCCGGCCGCAATTTCGTACTCGAGGAGCTTTTGCTCGGCCTCAAACCGGTTGATGTCCCTGAGCCATCGAGTGGTCAGGGTGTAGGTCTTGACCAGCATATTCAGAGCGTTCCTGCCGCCCATCTCCTTGAGGATGGGGTCTTCGTGGATCAGTCTTCCGAACTGCGGGAAGTCTCGCTCGATACACATGCCGATCCGGTACCAGAGCCGGTCGGTCTGGCCGCCGATCATCATGTACCCGTCCCGGCAGGGATTCCACTCATACTGGTTCAAATTGGGGTCCCAGGCGCCGGTCCTGGCCTTGATGCTGGCGTTAAAGCCGTACCAGCTGATATCAAAGTCGAGGATTTCATTCTGTGTTTCGGCGCCGGTCACCTCGCAAAACTGACCTTCGCCGGAAAATTCATCTCTCCAATACATGGCTGCAAGCAAAGTATTAGCTCCCTGCTCGCCAGCACAAAAATCCGCAAACCATACACCGGACCGGGTGGGATCCCCGCCCTTGCCCCTGGGAAGCTGGTCCTGTGGGAAGCCGGTGTTGTGGATAAACGCGTTGGAACATCCGCCAAAGGGCTCAAGGGTCCACTGACCGAACTTGGACAACTTGTCCTTGTAAGGGCCCCAGGTTCCGCGCACGGCGATATTCAGATAGACCAGCCTGGGGAATTCCTCGCAAAGATCTCGGTATCCCAGACCGATGCTGTCCATGTAGCCCGGTGGCATCTCATCGATCACACCGTCGGCCTGGCTCACAAGGGTCTTGTAAATGGCCCGGCCTTCTTCGGTCTCGAGATTAATGGTGACAGATTTTTGTCCCCTCATCTCGTGGATAAAGTCAAGGCCGCATTTTTCGCCGGTAATCTTGCTCTCGAGCATATACTCTTCCCGGCCAAAGGGGGTGAGCTTTCTCAAGGGGTCGCCTCCGGGCGGCTCCACGTTGATCACCTCAGCCCCGGCCTCGCAGAGCAGTCCGGCACAGAACTTGTTGCCAAGTCTCCATTGGCCGCAACAGACAAACTTGAATCCCTGGAGGGCCTCGGGTTTGCCCCAGCAATACTCATACCTGAGGTTGTCCTCACACCACTTGCCGAAATCTTCCGCCTTGCGCTTGGCATAGGTCTTTTCCATGACTTCTTCAAACGGGGGCGGCGGTGTGACCGGCCAGGGTCTGATCTCTGGATTCATCAGGTCTATGGTATCTGCCCGGCTGTTTATTTCAATGTCTCTTTTTTCTGCCATATTTTACCTCCAAAAAGTAGTTAGTAATCCACTTAAGAGTCGATCCAGAGTCCTTCTCAGTTTCAGGGGAACGGTAAAGATTCCCCCGTACTGATGTTTACCACCTCCTTTCTGATCGAATTTCGGCGAAAGCCGGCAACCGTGATAAAACGACCTTATTTAGGTGATTGATAGTTACCGCGCCGGCAGCCGAGCAAAACTTTCTTTAATGTCCTGCTTGCCTTTCGATGGGTCGTTTTTCTTTCCGCTTGATGCAGAAACCGTAACCGTCTGACATCACCTCCTTTAGGTAATACGATAAAAAAATATAAAACAGTGTGCTGAAAAAATGAACTAATTGAATGTTGATGGTCTCGAAAAAATCAAGAAAACGAC
>JAFDHQ010000261.1 GCA_019308685.1 Deltaproteobacteria bacterium | reverse complement strand
GTAATATAAAATTTACACCAAAATATTCATCGATAAAATAATGTAGCCCATAAATTGAGCACTTTAACCACTTAACATCTTTTGTTATTTAAATTTTTTCCCGGAATATAGGTTTAAATATTGATTAATTGCTATTTGGGCCATAATTCATTCCTCCGATTGAGTGATTTCGTTTTACTTGTTATGAAAGCTGTTATAATGAAACCATCGTTTTCAATTTCCCGATAGACTACTACCAGATGCTTATCCGAATAATTTCTTGTACAGCCAAAAGCTCACTTTCCCCGCCTTTTAATATTCGTGATGGGTTTGCAACAGTGTCTAAAACTTCCATTCGCATTCCTGCCAACTCACAATGCTCCTCAACAATGTGAGTCCATCTTTCATCTGTGAGCCTAATGGGAACATCGTTTTTTGACAAAACTTTCTCAATCACACACTATCTCCTCATAATTTTAGGCAAACTCAGAGACCTAAAAGTCTCAAGGGCCGATATTCCGCCACCAGGCGGATTGTAATTTCTAATTTTCTCCCAGAAAATTATTCCGGTCGCTGTCATCATAAAAGATTTTTCGACGTTCGATTCCCCTTACCATTACCTATGTTGAGCAATTTTCAAGTTTGCCGAAGATACAAGGAAGATGTTGTTTCGCTATAGTCGTCTATGCGGAACGGCATCTGACGCAATAGATGCGGTGAAATTGGAAATCCCGTAGCGGTTTCAATTTTTTGAAATTCAAAATGTCAAAATACCTTAAAAATATTATTAAATTAACCATTTCAAAAATTTTAAACGCTCAGCTTAGTATTATATGATGTAAGGTGCCAGGAGCATCTATACGAGCTTTTCTTGGCATAAGTTTTCCATAACTTAATCCGAATCAGTTATCAAGCAATATTCCAATGGACGTTATATATTAAGATAACAAGAGGTTATACCCTCCAGTATGGCACAGAAAAAATTTATTATCGCCTTGTAAAAAAATAACCTCCTGATAGCATTGGGTTACCAATTTTTAAACCACAAAAATACTAAAAGGAGGTTATTATGAGTAACCATGAGCTTACCAGGCGTAAACAGTATTGTCAAATTGTTAAAGAAATCACCGGATCGGATCAATATATGGTCGTTGGCATCGATATTGGCAAAGATAAACATCACGCGTTTATGGGTACGGCAACCGGCAAATCTTTGTTTAGAAAACTGATCTTTGAAAACAATAAAGACGGCTTTTCACGATTACTCAAGACGGCCGATGCGATCAAGGTTCAAAACGGTCTTTCCAAAATCGTCTATGGACTGGAGCCTACCGGCAATTACCATAAGCCATTGGCCAGGCATTTAATCCGTTTTGGCAATAACCTTGTTCTGGTTTCCGGCGAAGCAGTTAAGAAGAACCGTGTACTTTTAGATGGCCGCTGGGACAAACATGACACCAAGTGTGCAGCCAATATTGCCGACCTGGTATCAAGGGGCCGATGCCTTTACTATGATTCTCCGTCTCCCGGTATTATTGAACTCCGGTCTTTGCTATCATTGAGAAGACGCCTGAAGAAAGAAGAACACAGCCTTCGGATGCGAATCAGGAACAATCTTTTGGCTCTGTATTTCCCCGAGATTGACAGGTTCTACAGTGCCTGTGAGAGTGAAAGCCTGGCAATTGTCAAATGGTGCCTGGATCCGGATCAAATCGCCGGAATGGCTTTTGAACCGTTTTTCCAGATGGTGACGCATACCCGGCGAGGGTCGGCTCAGCTATTTAGACTACGAAAAATCCATCAACTGGCGTCAGAGTCCATAGGCTGTCCCATGGGATCAGCAGCAACGTTCGAAGCTCAGCTTTTGGTAGACAAACTCAAACAGGTTCGTCAACAGGTAAAAGACACTGAAGCAGCTTTAAAAGAGGTCGCTCTTGAGTTTGCAGAATATGACTATCTTCTGACGATACCGGGTTTTGGCCCTTACATATCGGCCAGAGTACTAGCTTCCATCGGAGATCCTTTTCGATTTAAAAACCGAAAACAGCTTATCAAAATGGCCGGATATGATTTAGGTGCAAACCGAAGTGGTAAAACAAGTGATAAAGCCGTTCCGGTAATTTCTAAAAAAGGCAATAGTGAGCTTCGCTATGCCTTATATCAGGCAGCTAAGGTGGCAACTGCAAGGGTCGACCTGTTCAGAACCTATTTTACAGAACTTCTTCGTGGAAGGGAACGCGAACGCGGAATTAAAACAAAAATGTGCGTTAAACTGGCGGCAAAAATGCTGATCATTGCCTGGACGCTGATGAAAAATAAAGAGCCTTTTGATCCGGAATATCTGACCATCGAATAACAAGTTTTTCCATCTTCGGCGAGAGAGCCCGTGCATGGACGTTGAGGCGAAAAGACCTCTGGAGGGACCCAGTCGGACCTTCCG
>JAFDHQ010000068.1 GCA_019308685.1 Deltaproteobacteria bacterium | reverse complement strand
TGACAATGTAACGATTACGGCAGAGCTTATAACGCCCATCGCCATGGAGAAAGAATTGAGGTTTGCCATCAGGGAAGGCGGACGCACGGTCGGCGCAGGCGTTGTAAGCGAAATTATCGAATAAAGAGAAAGATTAACATAATGATAATGAATACTAAAATCAGGATCAGGCTCAAGGCATATGATCATAAGCTTCTGGATCAATCCGTAGGAGACATTGTGGATACGGCCAATAAAACAGGAGCAAAAGTTGTCGGGCCGATACCTCTTCCAACAAGAATCAACAAATATTGTGTTCTGCGATCTCCCCATGTTGACAAAAAGTCCAGAGAACAGTTTGAAATAAGAACACATAAACGGCTTCTGGATATTCTTGAGCCGACTCAGCAAACCGTTGATGCTTTGATGAAACTCGATCTTTCTCCGGGTGTAGATGTAGAGATAAAACTGTAGTAAACTTTGTTCACTTTGTTTATCCCGCTACATAGCGAGATAGAACTTTTTAAAACGTATGGGGTTAATGCCAAAAAGAGGCGTTTTATAAAGGTCTCTTATAAAAAAGGATAGAAATAAGGTAATGTGTCGAGCGCTGATCGGTAAAAAATTGGGAATGACCGCACAATTTACCTCTGAGGGTAAATACATACCGGTAACGGTGGTGCAAGTCGGTCCGTGTGTGATTACCCAGATCAAGTCGATGTCTTCTGATGGATATAATGCCATCCAATTGGGTTTTGGCGAGAGAAAAAAATCTCGTATGAATAAACCCATGCAGGGACATCTTAAAAAAAGCGGGGCAGGGTGTTTTGAATTCCTGCGGGAAGTCCCCGTGGATGATCCCGGTGAATACAACCTTGGCCAGACAGTAAGTCTGGATTTATTCACTATCGGAGAACGTATTGATGTTACCGGTACGACCAAAGGACGGGGTTTTTCCGGTGTAATTAAACGACACGGATTTCATGGCGGCAAGAAAACCCATGGGAGTCGCAGCCATAGAATTCCCGGGTCCATCGGTTGCAGTGCCTGGCCGGCAAAAGTCATTAAAGGCAAGAAAATGCCCGGACAGTACGGGAACACCCGTAAAACAGTTAGAAATCTGGAAATTGTAGATATCAGGCCGGAACAAAATCTTATGCTGATAAAAGGAGCTGTACCGGGTTCCGGGCATGGTTTGGTTGAAGTCAAAAAACCCAAATTTGTAAAATAGTGCCCGAACGAAAACTAGGATCAGTTTTCGTTCAGGCACTAAATAGAATTTCTGAGACGGTGTTATGGCTGTTGTAAACGTAATAAATAGTAAAGCACAAAAAGTATCACAAATTGATCTTGTGGACAACATATTCAATGTGCCCGTTAAAGGGAGTGTGTTGCATGAAGTTGTGACCATGCAACTTGCAAGAAGACGTTCCGGTTCTGCGGCGGTAAAACATCGAAGTGATGTCAAAGGCAGCGGTAGGAAACTATTTAGACAGAAAGGAACCGGACGTGCTCGAAGAGGGGATATTAAATCTCCCCTTTTAAGAGGTGGCGGCTCTACTTTTGGTCCAGATCCCCGGTCCTATGCATACAAAGTTCCAAAAAAAGTCAGAAGGCTGGCCCTTAAAATGGCTTTAAGCAGTAAATTGAAGGAAGAAAAACTTCTTGTTCTTAACGAGTTAGAATTTGATGAAATTAAGACCAGGGAATTTGTTAAGGTTATGAATGCATTAAACACGAAAAATGCATTAATTGTTACCGAAAAAAAGAATGAAAACCTGGAACTTTCAGCCAGGAACGTTCCCCAAATAAAAGTGTTGAGAGTCGAAGGGCTAAATGTATATGACATTCTTAAATACAAGAATGTGGTTTTGCTTGAGTCTTCAATAAAGAGCATTGAAGGGAGACTGCTCGAATGAATCCGTATGATATTGTTAAGCGGCCCTTGATTACTGAAAAAACCAGTAATCAAAAAGAAAAATACAACCAGATGTCATTCGAGGTGGACCGTAAGGCGAACCGGGTTGAAATAAAACGGGCTGTCGAAAATATTTTTAATGTAAATGTTGCCACTGTGAGAACCATGCAGGTTAAGGGCAAGACCAAACAAAGAGGCAGGATTGTGGGAAAACGCCGGAACTGGAAAAAAGCGGTTGTTAAATTGATGCCTGGTGAACGTATAGATTTTTTTGAAGGAGCTTAAAGAGACATATAATGGGTGTAAAAAAAGTAAAACCGACCTCTCCCGGGAGGCGGTCTCAATCCTATTCAACGTTTGATGAAATTACAAGCACTACCCCTGAAAAAAGCCTGCTAAAGATTATTAAAAAGAAAGGCGGACGCAATGTCAATGGTCGTATTACATGCAGGCATCGTGGGGGGGGGAGTAAGCGGCATTACAGGATTGTCGATTTTAAAAGAGATAAGGTCGGAATTCCTGCAAGGGTTGCCACAATAGAATATGATCCGAATCGGTCTGCAAGAATTGCTCTGTTGCATTATGCGGATGGTGAAAAGCGGTACATCCTGGCTCCGATCAATCTTAAGATCGGTGATACTGTGATGTCAGGACCTGAAGCAGACATTAAGCCCGGCAATACGCTGATGTTGAAAAATATCCCGCTGGGAATGCATATCCATAATATCGAACTCCATGTCGGGAAAGGCGGCCAGATTGTCAGGAGCGCCGGGACATTTGCTCAGTTGATGGCGAAGGAAGATCGGCATGCCCTGATAAAGCTTCCCTCCGGTGAAGTTCGAATG
The DNA here is from genome assembly GCA_019308685.1 of Deltaproteobacteria bacterium. Lineage (GTDB taxonomy): Bacteria > Desulfobacterota > Desulfobacteria > Desulfobacterales > UBA11574 > S5133MH16. Next base: position 17,662 of record JAFDHQ010000068.1, on the reverse strand, counting down.
GTCCTTTTAAATTGCAGGGCGACGATTGGCCGGCTCGGAAATGTGGTTCATGAGGATATATCTTTAGGAAAAGCAGGTCGTAAGCGTTGGCTCGGCAGACGGCCTAAGGTCAGAGGGGTTGCTATGAATCCGGTTGACCATCCCATGGGCGGAGGTGAGGGGAGATCTTCAGGCGGGCGGCATCCATGCAGTCCGTGGGGCGTTCCGTCAAAGGGTTTTAATACCCGTAGAAAAAAGAAAAGTACCCGATTAATCGTCAAAAAGCGTACAAGGAAATAGCAGGAGAAGTTATGCCACGGTCGTTGAAAAAAGGTCCTTTTATTGATTTGAAGCTATTAAAAAAAGTGCGAATAGCGCAAGAGACTCGGAGCAACAGGGTTATCAAAACGTGGTCCAGAAGGTCAACAATTGTGCCTGAAATGGTAGGTATTACATTAGCAGTTCATAATGGAAGAAAGTTCATTCCCGTATTCATATCGGAAGATATGGTAGGGCATAAGCTGGGTGAATTTTCACCGACCCGGACGTATTATGGGCATGCTGCGGATAAGAAATCAAGGGTGAAAAGGTAAGGCTGTCGGAAAAAGGAATGTCTGTAATGGAAGTTAGAGCGGTATCAAAATATGTTCGCATTTCTCCTCAGAAAGTTCGTATGATGGTGGGTGCTGTGAAGGGAAAGCCGGTAGAGGATGGTTTAAATATACTCAAATTTATGCCGCAAAAGGCGGCAAATATCGTTGAAAAATTAATACGCAGTGCTGTAGCCAATGCTGATCAAAATATGGATATCGACGTAGATTCATTGATGATTCGAAACATTATCGCAGACCAGGGCCCTACATTGAAACGTTTCAGAGCAAGGGCACGCGGCAGGGGGACACGCATATTAAAGAAAACCGCTCATATTACAGTCATTTTAGCTGAAGATTCCATATAGAAGGGGGTAAAGCTTGGGTCAGAAAGTAAATCCTATAGGATTGAGATTGGGTATTGTTAAAACTTGGGAATCGCGGTGGTATGCCGGAAAAAATTATGCAGATTATATCCTGGAAGATTATAAAATAAGGAAGTTTATAAAAAAAAGACTCTACCACGCAGGTATTTCCAAGATAGAAATCGAAAGGTCATCCAAGCGTGTCAGGCTGCGAATTTTTACGTCCAGGCCTGGAATTGTCATAGGGAAAAAGGGATCTGAAATTGCGTTGTTCAAGAAAGAACTCGAGAAGATCGTATCCCATGAAGTTATCATTGATATTCAAGAGGTAAGAAAACCCGAGATTGATGCTCAGCTTGTGGCCGAGAATATTGCGCTTCAGATTATACGAAGGGTTGCATTCCGGCGTGCAATGAAGCGCGGCATTTCTTCAGCCATGCGTTTTGGCGCCCAAGGGATAAAGATTATCTGTTCCGGTCGCCTGGGGGGCGCCGAGATGGCGAGAACCGAACAGTATAGAGAAGGACGCATCCCTTTGCATACCTTAAGAGCTGATATTGACTACGGTTTCATTGACGCTCGTACCACATATGGAATTATCGGTATCAAAGTATTTATTTTCAAAGGTGAAATCTTGAAAAAGGGTTCGGAAAAAATCAGTGCTTGAGTTGTGGCCGGTAAAACAATTTTTTCAAGTTTGTCTGAATTGATATTAATCATTTAGAGACCTTAAAAATTGATTAATTTTCAAAGGCCTCATATAGTTAACGGAGATATAGGGCATGCTTAGTCCCAAAAAGGTAAAATTTCGAAAGCAGCAAAAGGGCAGAACAAAGGGAACTTCCTACAGGGGATGTAATCTTGATTTCGGTGAATTTGGATTGCAGGCAATAGAATGCGGCAGAATCAACTCAAAGCAGATTGAAGCTGCCCGTATCGCAATGACGCGGCATGTTAAAAGAGGCGGCAAAATGTGGATAAAAATATTTCCTGACAAGCCGTTTACCAAAAAGCCTGCCGAAGTCAGGATGGGGAAAGGAAAAGGGGCTCCTGAAGGGTGGGTTGCAGTGGTTCGTCCCGGGAGAGTTCTTTATGAAATGGAGGGGGTTCCCAGGCATATGGCAAAGGAAGCCCTCAGACTTGCTTCACATAAGCTTTCTGTAAAAACAAGATTCATAGAAAGGGGCAATTTGTAATGAAAGCAAGCCAGATCAGAGAGTTAAGCCTGGAAGAGAAGGTGCGGAAAGCAAGTGATCTTAAAGAGGAACTGTTTAATCTGCGCTTTCAACACGAAATCGGTCAGCTCGAGAATCCCCAAAAGATGAAGCAGATCAAGCGAGAAATCGCCAGGGTAAAAACCATAATAAAAGAATCCGAATTAAACCAAGAAATAGGCTAAGAATACTTGTTGCCATGGAAAAACAAATTTTAAGAAGGCAGATGGTGGGGACAGTTGTCAGCGAAAAGATGGATAAGACAGTCATTGTCCTGGTTGAGAGGCTGGTTAAGCATAAATTTTATCATAAGTATGTCCGGAGACGGTCAAAATTTGCCGCCCACGATGAAAACAATGCCTCACGGGTTGGAGATAAAGTTTTGATCATCCAGTCCAGACCGCTGAGCAAAACGAAAAGATGGCGTGTGAGCCAAATAGTCGAAAAAGCTGTTTGATGGTTATATGACATGATGAATTCGTAAAAAGTCGAATTCATCGGTTTTAGGTTTTAAGATTTAGGTTTTAGGCGATTAAAATTAATTGTTTAACAGATACTTAAAACTTAATACTTAAAACTTAAAACGTCCGTAAAAAGTCGTATTTTTGATTTTTTGCGAGACCGTCAATATATAAGGAAAGTTAAGAAGATGATTCAGGCGGAGACGAGATTGACCGTGGCAGACAATTCAGGGGCCAAGATATTGTATTGTATCAAAGTTCTTGGAGGCTCACGGAGACGATATGCAAGTGTTGGCGACATCATTGTTGTATCTGTTAAAGAAGCCATTCCGAATACCAAGGTCAAAAAAGGAGATGTCGTAAAAGCTGTTGTTGTACGTACCAAAAAGGAAATCAGAAGACCGGATGGATCATATATAAGATTTGATGATAATTCTGCTGTTTTAATTTCACAAACCAAGGAGCCCATTGGCACCCGCATATTTGGTCCGGTGGCCAGGGAACTGCGAGCCAAACGGTTTATGAAAATCATTTCACTGGCTCCTGAGGTGTTATAGGTAGCAGTTAACGGCTTTGGGCACTTTTTTGGGCACCGGATAAAAAAAAGAACGGCGGAAAATGAGCAATGACTTCAACGAGTAAAAGTTATACAAATTTTAAATTATCTTGAATCTATGGAGAATTGGTTCATGGCTCAAAATAAATGGCATATAAAAAAAGACGACAAGGTAAAAGTCCTTGTGGGCAAAGACAAGGGAAAGATCGGCAAAGTCCTGGGCATAAAAAGGAAGAGCAATCGTATTATTATTGAAAATATAAATATTATCAAACGGCATACTCGGCCCAGTGCCAGTCAAAGACAGGGCGGTATCATCGAGGCTGAAGCTCCTATTCATTGGTCCAACGCCATGTTGATGTGCAGCAAATGCGTTTCACCGGTACGGATAAAGATGAAGAGGCTTGAGGATGGAAAAAAGGTGCGTGTCTGCAGAAAATGCAACGAAATTATGGATTCTTAGCCCCTAGTGACGGAGGAAGTGAATGTCACAGTTAAAAAATTACTATCATAAAGAAGTTGTGCCCAGGTTGATCGAGACCTTTAAGTATAAAAACATAATGGAGGTCCCAAAACTTGAAAAGATCGTTTTGAATATGGGACTCGGTGAAGCGATTCATAATATCAAACTGCTTGATTCGGCTTCGGAAGAACTTAAGATTATTGCCGGCCAGAAACCGGTTGTCACCCGAGCGAAAAAATCGATAGCGGCGTTTAAGTTACGGGAAGGAATGCCGGTTGGCTGCATGGTTACTCTTCGCCACAACCGTATGTACGATTATTATTACAAACTGGTCAATATAGCGCTGCCTCGTGTTCGTGACTTCAGAGGTCTTTCGGGAAAAGCGCTGGATGGTCATGGCAATTATTCACTGGGAATTAAAGAACATATTATTTTTCCGGAAATCGATTACGATAAAATTGATAAGATTAAAGGCCTTAACATCTCTATAGTTACGACGGCAGAAACGGATGAAGAAGGGAAAGAACTCCTAAAGCTGATGGGGATGCCGTTTAGGAATTGAAGATTTAAAGAGGGAGGAAAATTTGGCAAGAAAAGCTCTTAGAATGAAGGCAATGAGAGAACCTAAATTCAAAGTGAGGCGATACAACCGCTGCCCCATTTGTGGCAGATCCAGAGGGTTTTTAAGGAAATTTGGTATTTGTCGTATCTGTTTTCGGAATCTTGCTTCAGAAGGAAAGCTCCCTGGCGTAGTGAAATCTAGCTGGTAATATTATTAAGTAGGTTTTAAGTGTTAAGTTTTAGGTTTTAAGCGGGCTTGAAACTTGGGACCTCATTCATATTTAATTTTAAAATTTAAAACATAAAACTTAAAACCATTTCAATAACGGAGAAGACTATGGCAATGAGTGATCCAATTGCGGACATGTTGACTCGGATCAGAAATGCCGGCAAGGCAAAGTTCAACAGTATTGATATTCCCGGATCCAAGCTAAAAACCGAATTGGCCAGAGTTTTAAAGGATGAAGGGTTTATAAGAAATTATAAATTCATTAAGGATAATAAGCAGGGGATATTGCGTGTCTATCTTAAGTATGATGAAGAACAGGCCCACACCATTATTGGCCTTGAACGCGTCAGTAAACCGAGCAGGCGGTTTTATGTGAAGAGCAAGGATATAAAACCGGTTTTGAACGGTATGGGAATTGCGATTTTATCAACATCAAAGGGAATTATGACGGATAAAAGGGCCAGGTCCGATAACTTAGGCGGCGAGATTCTCTGCAATATTTGGTAAGTTTTTCATTCGTCATTGGTAAATTATTATTAATGGTGATGACCGGTGACGGATGGTTTTTGACCGATGACAAAAGGAAGTAATCAATGTCCAGAGTAGGCAAAGCACCGATACCCATACCCGAGAATATTACAGTAAAATATAAAGACAGGGTAATTACCGTAGAATCAAAAAAAGGGTCTCTTACAAGAGCAATCCACCCTGCCGTTGATCTTAAGATAGTAGACGGGATGATAACCGTGGATGTTATTAAAAATAACACTACCAACCGCTCGTTGCACGGGCTCACGAGGAGCCTTGTCGCCAATATGGTTACCGGGGTGACCAAAGGGTTTGAAAGGGTTTTGGAGATACACGGTATCGGCTACCGTGCCATACTTAACGGTAACCGAATTGAATTTAATCTTGGGTATTCACATCCTGTTAATTTTAATCTTCCTGAGGGGGTTTCTGCTACAGTTGACAAGAAAAATGTTATCACACTTGCCGGTATAGATAAGGAATTGCTGGGGCAGACCGCTGCGTCGATCAGAAGATTGAGACCTCCGGAACGCTATAAGGGCAAAGGGATTAAGTATGCCGAGGAACATATTCAGCGTAAGGCCGGAAAGACAGGAGTTAAAGAAGCATAAGGATATTAAAGATGGGGAAGTTGGATGTAAAGAGGAAAGCACGTTTAAAGAGAAAAAAAAGGATAAGAAAACATTTGGTTGGTACGCAGCAGCGGCCCAGGTTGAATGTCTTCCGAAGTTCAAAACATATTTATGCTCAGATCATTGATGATGAGCAGGGCCATACTCTTGTGGCCGCATCAAGTCTGGAAAAAGTTGTAAAGGAACAACCTAAATTTGAAAACAAAGTTGCGGCCGCAGGTTTCATAGGAAAACTTGTCGGTGAACGGGCCATTAAAAAAGGTTTAAAAAAGGTTGTTTTTGACCGTGGCGGGTTTCTATTTCACGGGCGTGTAAAAGCTGTATCTGATGGTGCGCGTGAAGCAGGCCTCGATTTTTAGCCGTTTTGATTAATGCATCTATTTAACTATTGTCCATTCATAAACGGCATATTTCGGCCCCTGGCGGCGTTCTCGCTCGTTTTCAATCCTCGACATAGCCCGCTATGCCTGTCGGAGATCCTGTGATGTTTTCAGGGAGGTTGGAAACTCGCTCGGGCCTTGCCGGAAACCAAAATCTACCATTTCTGGATGGACACTAACTAATGGGCGAAGGAGGCAAATTTTTGTTCAAGCAGGATAAAGGCGAAGATCAATTAATTGACAAGGTTGTTTACATTAACCGGGTTGCAAAAGTGGTTAAAGGCGGCCGCAGGTTTAGCTTTAGTGCTATCGTTGTTGTCGGTGATGGCGAGGGGAGTGTCGGTTATGGGCTTGGGAAAGCCGGTGAAGTGCCTGAAGCGATTCGTAAAGGAATAGAAAAAGCGAAAAAAAACATGGTCCAGGTTCCTTTGGTTGATGGAACAATACCTTATGTGGTTATCGGAAAATATGGAGCGGGACGAGTTTTGTTAAAACCTGCTTCCCAGGGAACCGGCCTTATTGCAGGTGGTGCTGTTCGGGCGGTACTTGAAGCTGTGGGCGTTCAGAATATTCTTACCAAGTGTATGGGGTCACATAATGCTCATAATGTTGTTAAAGCTACTATTGAAGGGCTTTGCCAGTTGCAGAGCCGTGAACAGGTTGCTTCTAGACGGGGTAAAAAAGTGGAAGACCTCTAAAATTGAAGTTTGAATAATAATTGAAGGTTGGAAATGCAGCATCGTTTTGTCTTTATAAAAAAAAAGATAATTTTTTAAAACGAGTTGAATGAATACGGTAAAAAAAAATTGCGATAACCCATCCGATGTCGATAATTGCCAGTTAGAAGGAATCATAAATGGCCGGAACATTAAAAATAACTCTTGTTAAAAGTATGATTGGAAGACCGGAGAAACACCGCAGGGTATTGCGCGGCATGGGGCTGACAAAGATAAACCGAACGGTTGAGCTTAAGAATACGGCTTCCATTCGTGGAATGGTCAACGCTGTATCGCATCTAGTTAACGTTGAGGAGAAGATTGATGAAACTGAATGAATTGTCACCCCCGAAAGGATCCCGCAGACCCCGAAAACGCGTAGGACGCGGAGTGGGATCAGGTAAAGGCAAAACTGCCGGTAGAGGGACAAAGGGATATAACAGCCGCTCCGGTGGTGGCGTAAGGCCCGGTTTCGAGGGCGGGCAGATGCCTCTCCATCGCCGCCTACCAAAACGTGGCTTTACAAATATTTTCAAAAAGAAGATAGCGGTGATTAATATCCGCGATCTGTCAAAATTTGAAAGCGGGAGTATTGTGGACGAAGCGGCACTTGTTCGGGTGGGTCTTATTAAAGGGAGAAGAGACGGTATTAAACTACTCGGCCATGGCGATATCGAAACACCTCTGACAATAAAAATAAATATGCTCAGTAAAAGTGCCAAAGAGAAGATCATCCAAGCCGGTGGGAAGGTTGAGGTCGTATAGTATGGCTGGCGGCGGGTTTGGTAACATATTCAAGATTCCTGAACTAAAAAAAAGGATTTATATCACATTAGCACTCCTTGTTGTCTACCGTGTGGGCGTGCACGTTCCCACACCGGGTATAGACGGGGCGGCACTGGCTACCTTTTTTGCAGGGAAAAAAGGGACGTTGCTTGGTCTTTTTGATATGTTTTCGGGTGGTGCGTTAGAACGGCTTTCTGTTTTTGCTCTTGGAATTATGCCCTATATTAGTGCATCGATCATTTTGCAGCTGTTAACGGTAACCATACCGCATCTTGAACGCCTGTCAAAGGAAGGTGAGCAGGGACGTAAAAAAATTACCCAGTACACCCGTTACGGAACGATATTGTTGAGTGTTATTCAGGGATTTGGTATTAGTATCGGCCTTGAAAATATGAGTTCCCCCGGCGGCGCTCCGGTGGTGATACATCCAGGTTGGGAATTCAGGATCATGACGGTTATGACCCTTACGGCTGGAACGGCATTTATTATGTGGCTGGGTGAACAGATTACCGAGCGTGGTATCGGTAACGGTATTTCACTGATTATCTTTGCCGGTATTATTGTCCGGATGCCGAATGCAATCCGAAACACGTTCCGTCTAGTTTCAACCGGTGAAATGGGAATATTTTTCGTGATCATTTTGCTTGTAATGATGATACTTGTCGTAGCGTTCATTATTTATATGGAACAGGGGCAGAGACGGATACCGGTTCAATATGCCAAAAGGGTTGTCGGTCGCAAGATGTATGGCGGCCAAAGTACCCATCTGCCGTTAAAAGTTAATACATCCGGTGTCATACCGCCAATTTTTGCATCATCAATTATAATGTTCCCAGCAACTATAGCCAGTTTTATAACCATTCCGTGGATGCAGAATTTGGCTTCGGCGGTGAGACCGGGCAATATTGTATATGAATCGTTATATGTCTCGTTTATATTCTTTTTCTGTTATTTTTATACTGCGGTCACCTTTAACCCTGCCGACGTTGCCGACAATATGAAAAAGCAGGGCGGATATATACCGGGGATCCGTCCGGGGAAACGGACGGCGGATCATATTGACAGGGTTTTGACTCGTATTACCCTTGGAGGTGCCATATATGTATCTGCAGTATGCGTACTTCCATCGGTTTTGACAACCAAGTTTAACGTTCCTTTTTATTTCGGCGGTACTGCACTTCTGATCGTTGTGGGGGTGGCGATCGATACGATTCAACAGATAGAATCTCACATGCTGACCCGCCACTACGAAGGATTTTTAAAAAAGAAACGGGTCTAAAATATAGGGCCGATTCTGATTGTCTTAAACAAGGGAGCGACGGGGGGGATACAATATGGCAAAGGAAGAGGCGATTAAGGTTGAGGGCACGGTACTTGAAACACTGCCGAATGCAATGTTCAAGGTAGAACTGGAAAATAAACACCAGGTGCTGGCCCATATTTCCGGAAAGATGCGTATGCATTTTATAAAAATCCTTCCCGGGGATAAAGTTACGGTTGAGCTTTCACCCTACGATCTGTCCCGTGGCAGAATAACATACAGATCAAAATAAAGAAGTGGTCCGTATCGAACTATAGGAGTATGTGGTATGAAAGTCAGGGCATCGGTGAAAAAGATATGCGCTAAATGTAAGATCGTTCGCAGGAAAGGTGTTGTCCGGGTTATTTGCGAAAATAAGCGACACAAACAACGGCAAGGATAAAAGGAGGATAAGTTTTGGCAAGAATTGCGGGTGTTGATTTACCAAGACGTAAGCGAGTTGAGATAGGGCTGACATATATCTATGGTATAGGTCCGAGCATATCCAAACGAATACTCCATCACCTCAATATTGATCCAGATACCAAGACAGATGATCTGTCAGAGTCTGATGTGAATAGAATCCGAAAGGTAATCGACAGTGAATACAAAGTTGAGGGAGAACTTCGTACAGAAGTCTCTATGAATATAAAGAGATTGATGGATCTGGGATCTTATCGCGGGCTTCGCCATCGAAAATCTCTTCCGGTTCGGGGACAACGGACAAGCACAAATGCACGTACGCGAAAAGGACCGAAACGGTCTGCTATAAAGAAAAAAGGCGGAGTTAAAAAGAAGTAAACCTGTAAAAAGGCAGAGGCATAAACCATGGCGAAAAAGAAAATCCGTGCCAGAAAGAGAGAAAAGAAAAATATATCGACCGGCGTTGTACATATCCAGTCGACGTTTAATAATACCATCATTACCATTACAGATCCTGCCGGAAATGTTATCGCCTGGTCCAGTGCGGGGGGCTTTAAGGGATCACGGAAGAGCACTCCATTTGCTGCTCAGCTTGCAGCGGAAGATGCAGCAAAAAAGGCAATGGAGCATGGGATGAAAAATGTTGAGGTGTATGTCAAAGGGCCTGGATCCGGTAGAGAATCAGCCCTTCGATCCTTACAGGCTGCAGGATTCAATGTTGTAATGATTAAAGACGTAACACCCATACCGCATAATGGCTGTCGGCCGCCAAAACGACGCAGGGTTTAAAAAATTGAGTATTGGATATTGAGATTGACTTTTAATGGGGTTGCTTTGCTCTTTTGTTTTGCCACTAAAATCACAAAATTTATAAATTAAGAAACTAGGGGGAATACTTGTCACGATATAGAGGTTCGGTATGCCGGCTTTGCCGGCGCGAAAACTTGAAGTTGTTTCTCAAAGGAGATCGTTGTTATTCCGACAAGTGTGCTTTCGATCGACGGAGTTATCCGCCGGGTCAGCACGGTCAGCGCCGTGGAAGGAAAATATCAGACTACGGAATTCAGCTAAGAGAAAAACAGAAAGTAAAACGTATGTACGGGCTTTCAGAAAAACAGTTTCATCTGTTTTACAAGAGGGCAGACAAGCTGAAAGGCATAACCGGAATAAATTTACTGATAATGCTGGAACGCAGGATTGACAATGTGGTTTATCGTCTGGGATTTGTTAATTCTCGCAGTCAAGGTCGCCATTTTGTTGGGCACAATCACTTTCTTGTTAACAGTAAGAAAGTTAATATTTCGTCATACCTTATTAAAGAAGGCGATGTGATCGAAGTCCGGGAGAAAAGTCGTAAGATTCAGGCCATAGAAGATTCACTCAATCTCGTGGTACGGCGGGGTGTTCCACAATGGCTCGATTTGGAAAAGGAAAAATTTAAAGGGATTGTAAAAAGTTTCCCCACCCGCGAAGATATAACAACTCCCATTCAGGAACAACTTGTAGTGGAGCTTTATTCCAAGTAAAGTGAGATCTGGGATATGAGATGTTGAATGGAAGATAATAACACAGCTGATATTGCCTTTCAATATCCTTCTGATCAATATCTAAGACTATAATTTTGGAGATACAATAATGTCATCGAATGAGCTCATGAGCATAAACTGGCAGAAGATGATAAAGCCGGAAAAGGTTCAGGTAACAAGCAATCCTTTTTACGGCAAGTTCGTTTGTGAACCTCTTGAAAGGGGGTTTGGAATAACCATTGGCAACTCTTTAAGGCGGATCATACTTTCTTCTCTTTACGGGGCCGCTATTGTATCTATAAAGATTGATGGCGTTATGCACGAATTCAGTGTTATTGAAGGCATATACGAAGATGTTTCCGAAATCATCCTAAATTTAAAAGAGGTGCGTTTTAAGGTTTCCGATCCCGAACCGAAAACAGTCCGCATCGATGTTGAGGGAAAAGGTGAAGTTACCGCAGGGGATATCATCAGCGATGACGGGAGATGTGAGGTCATAAATTCTGATCAGCATATTGCAACACTTTCGGATGGCGCTAAATTGAAAATGACCATGACCGTCAAAACAGAAAAAGGGTATTCTTTATCCGAAGCAAATAAGGATGAAGACGCACCTTTAGGGACAATACCGATAGATTCGGTTTTCTCACCGATTAAACGGGTAACCTATGTGGTGGGCAATGCCCGTGTCGGCCAGAGAACCGACTATGACAAACTTTCCTTAGAGGTCTGGACGGACGGGAGTGTCTTGCCTGAGGATGCTGTTGCATATGCTGCTAAGATTTTAAAGGAGCAGATGACCTATTTTATTAATTTTGACGAAGATCTCGAACCGGAACCTGAAAAAAAAGTCGAAGAGAAGGAAAAGATTAAATTTAATGAGAATCTTTACAAAAGCGTTGAAGAACTTGAACTTTCCGTACGAAGTGCTAACTGCCTCAAGAATGCTAGTATCGTCAAAATTTATCAGTTGGTAAGCAAGACTGAGGCAGAAATGCTAAAAACCAAAAACTTTGGAAGAAAATCTCTAAATGAGATTAAAGAAGTCTTAGGTGAAATGGATCTTTCTCTTGGAATGAAACTGGAAGGATTTGAGCCGCCTGAGGAAGACGTAGAGGAAGGAGATTAGTTTGTTCCATGAGACATCGAAAAGCCGGTTTAAAATTAAATAGAACAAGTAGTCACAGGACGGCCATGTTCAGAAATATGGTTACCTCTTTGTTTAAACATGAGCGAATCCGTACAACTGATGTCAAAGCAAAGGAATTAAGGCGATGGGCCGACAATTTGATTACGCTGGCAAAACGAGGTGATGTTCATGCAAGGCGCCAGGCGCTTTCAATCATAAGGGAAAAGGATGTGGTTCATAAACTGTTTGCGGAAGCTGGCGAAAAGTATGGCTCCGTATCCGGCGGTTATACCCGGATTATTAAACTTGGTAGACGGCCCGGAGATGCAGCACCCATATCTTTGATAGAGCTGATATATTCCGAAGAGGGAAAAAAGAAGAAAAAAAGAAAAAAGAAAGCTAAAGTTGCTGTAGATAAAAAGCAGGTTGTCGAAAAGAAAGAAGCGGAAGAGAAAAAAGAGGTTGCATCGGAAGAAAAAGCGGCTGAAGAAGAAAAAGGCATGGTAGATAAAGAAGAGGATGTGGTTGAAAAAGAAGAAGTAGAAGTAAAGACCGAATCCACTGCTAAAGATTCAGATGATAAATTTGAGGAGAAAGCTAAGGCGCCTGATGAATCAGAGGAAACTGAATCAAAAGAACCTGAAGCTAAAAAAGCCGAAGATGATGCCAGAGATTCCGAAGTGAAAGAATAACCCGTCCCTCCAATTTTAATATCAAAAGGCCCTGCATGTAAATAAAGGGCTTTTTTTATTCGCCTTCGCCGGAATCCCCCTGAGCTTGTTGTAGTAAAACGGAAATCCGGCAAACGGGGTCGCAGCTGAGGGGCTTTGGGAAGCTTTATTGAAATCATTTTGTTTCAAAGAAATAACCGGATCGTTTTTATGAAACAATAGTCCTTATAAATTGCGTCATTTCGGATAAAACTGCAGCTTTTGCCTGATGATGGGGGACATGCCCGCAGCCCGGTATGAGTTTTGAAGAGACAGGTCCGGATGCCTGATTGACGATGCCTTGGATCTGGGCAGTGGTTCCATACTCATCATCACACCCCTGAAGTACAAAGATTGGGCAGATGATTTTAGGAAGATATCTTTCAATGCTCCATTTCAAAAATTTGGATGAAAGCCATCTATCCGCCCAGCGGTAAAAAATCGTTTCTGTATTCTCTTTATGATAGCGGGAGAGCTTTTCCTTTAAAGGAGTTGTTTCAAACGCTTCAACAGCTTTACGGATGCCTGTAATTGTTTGTTCTTCTACAAAAATGTGTGCCGCTTCAGTAATTACAGCGCAAACCAAGTTGCCATGAATGGCGGCGGTGATTAATGCAATGGTACCGCCGTCGCTGTGTCCAATGAGAATGGCGTGGTCAATATGACATTCCTTTAACAATTCGGGCAGGTATGTTAAAGATTCTTTCTGCAGGTAGTCCGGCGGCCATGGACCTTCAAATTTTTCGGAGCCGCCATAGCCTTTTCTGTCGTATACCAATCCGGAGCAGCCGGTCGCTTTACAGAGTGTTTCCGGGAAATCCCGCCAGAGGTCGATACAGCCCAGGCCTTCATGTAGAAAAACCAGTGTCGGTCGATCCGTTTCAACTAAGTTCGACCCAAGTTCAATGCTTTTGACCCTCAGTCGGCATCCGGAGATGCGTACATGAAATGTTCGGCAAAAAGGGCTAATTTTTTCTTTGAATGGTTGTTTCACTTGCAAAAATGAATAATATAAATGGATTAAACAGTCAATATGAATATTGTAACCACCATAATTCCGATATTTGCCATAATCCTCCTTGGATGGTTTGCCCGCCGGAAAGGATTTATTCCCTTCGAATTTTTAGATCCCGCAAACCGCCTTGTCTATTACCCTGCTTTCTTTTGAATTGATGCAGTTGAGGATACTTCGAGTTCTTGGTTCAAGCTTTATGAAATTGTTCCTGCTTCCCGGCCTGGGTTTTACCTTATATCGTGTATTCGGCCTGGCCATCCAGGACTACCTTCCCGGTCTTATCCTGCTGGCATCGCCTACAGCCACAATAACCTATGTAATGGCAAAGGAAATGAACGGCGATACAGATTTTGCGGTGGCAGCACTTTCAACAAGTACAATGTTATCAGCGGTGACGTTTTCCCTGTGGCTTCATATTGCGGCGGGATAATACAAGCGATGGCTCGTCACATATAGATCATTGAATTTATGAGTTATAGCGACTAATTAATATAACTATCCGCCCAGTTTACAGCATCTTGATAAAATTCCGGGATCTTATCCTCGTCCACACGAATTTTTGCAATTATTGAACCGCATTGGTCCCAATTCGCTGTTTCATAGTAAGAAACAAATCTTAAATAATCGACCAGCCCACCTTTTGCCTCTATCAGAGCTTGTTTGATATTTTTCGAAAGAGGAAGGTTTTTCATTATACTTTCCATGGTATTATCGAGCATGGCATCAATAAGGGAAAAAAGACCCATTAGAAAAAGTTCTGAAACGTCTGTTCCGTTGCTGCTGTTTAACCCCAAAAGCTCACAAAACCTAGCTCTAATAATGGATGTCCGGACAAGTTCATCAGGCTTATCGGAAGCAAGTTCCGCTGTTGTAACCAGCGAAATAAATCGCTTTATTTCATTTTCCCCCAATAAAACAATGGCATGCTTGATAGTAGAAATTTCGCAAGCCCGTTTAAAAAACGCCGAGTTTATATAACGTAATAGTTTGTAGGAAATCGACACATCCCTGTTAATGAGTTTTTCCAGTTTATCAAAATTACAGTCTTTTTTGTTTGCTTCGCCGACGATCTGCAACAAAGTAATTTTGGAAGGAGTAATCTCTTTGCCCGAGATAATTTCAGGTTTGCTGAAAAAATATCCCTGAAAATAAGTAAACCCCATTGATAACGCCGTTTCAAATTCATCGTATGTCTCTATTTTTTCGGCAAGCAATTTAATTTTAGAACCTTTTAACATGTTCACCAGTCGTTTTATTTCTTCAATTGGGCTGAGCATGAAGTCGATTTTAATGATTTGCGCCAGCTTGATTAAAGGCTTGAGTTCGTCTTTAAAGACAAAGTCATCCAAAGCGATGGCATATCCGGCCTTAAAGATGTCCAGACAGGCATTAACAAGCTCTTTATTGGGATTTACGTCCTCTAATATTTCCACCATCATATTTTCAATGGGAAACATCATGGGTATTTTTCTGACCAGCAAATCTTGCGTAAAGTTGATAAATGCCATTTTTCCGCCGGTCAGTTGATCAATTCCAATATTAAAGTAACTGTTGGACAGGAGTTTGGATGTGGCCGTATCACCATCTATGTCCGGAAAGGCGTTGGACATTCCTCCCCTGAAAAGGAGTTCATATCCGTACAATTTTTTGTTTTTTTTGAAAATAGGCTGTCTTGCCACATAAACTTTCATAGGATTTTACCAATTCTTTTAAATAACGGTATATAAAATATAAGGTAAACATTCATATCTTATTACTAACCTAAAAATCATTTCATACATCGTGCGATCACTTCTGCAAGGTCTGCTCTTTTGATCGGCTTCGCTATATAATCGTCCATGCCGGCGGCCAGAAACCGTTCGCGGTCGCCTTTCATGGCATTTGCTGTAACCGCAATGATCGGAATCCTCCCGATTTTGGCTTTTGAATCAGGAAGTTTTCCCCTTTTATTTTGCAATTCGAAATCCGCATCCCGAATTTTTCTGGTAGCTTCCAATCCATCCATTTCCGGCATCTGACCGTCCATTAAAATCAGATCGAATTCATTCTCTTTATATGCTTTAACCGCTTCTTTGCCGTTATTTGCAACAACGACATGGTGTCCCATCTTTTTCAACATACTGGTTGCAACCTTTTGGTTTATCATGTTATCTTCGGCAAGGAGTATATTATAATTCAATCCGTCTGGCGGATCGGTCACTTTATTTTCTTCAATGGTGTATCGGGTGACCATCGGTAATTCTTTTTCCGGTGAGGTTGCTTTGCCCAAAACCATTCTGATACAGTTATGCAGTTGTGATTTTTTAACCGGTTTTGTCAAAAAAGCGGCAAAGCCGGCTTTCTTTAGGCGTGACGCATCGCCTCGTTGACCCATGGAAGTTGCCATAATAAGGGCTGTATCGCAAAGGGTCGGGTCGGCCTTTATTTTGAGGCCAAGGGTTTCACCGTCCATGACCGGTAGATACTTGTCTATTATAGCTACACTAAACCGATCATTCCTTTCCCTGGCCTTTATGAGTTTGTCAAGAGCATCTTCTCCGTTATCCGCTTCATCAAACCTGCATCCCCACGACTTCAGATATTCCGAGAAAACCCGGCGGAGGGTTGCATTGTTATCAACCACTAAAATGTTTTGACCTTTAATATCTTCCATGACAACAACGTGATCTTCCTTTGTTAAGGGCTGTTTTTCAAATACGGCTGTAAACCAAAACGTCGATCCTTTGCCTTCTTCGCTTTCAACACCGATCTGTCCGCCCATGAGTTCGGCAAGCTGTTTTGAAATTGCAAGTCCCAGTCCGGTACCGCCATATTTTCTGGTTGTTGAAGCGTCCACCTGGGTAAATGAGTCAAACAGGCTATCTATTCTTTCCTTGGAGATTCCGATGCCGGTGTCGATCACTTTAAATTTAATGGTAACCTCATGGTCGCTTTGGTTTTCTAAAGATGCATGTATAGAAACTTCTCCTTTTTCAACAAACTTGATTGCATTTCCGCCGAGGTTTATAAGAATCTGTCGCAAGCGTCCGGGATCTCCCTTAAGACGTGACGGAATATCGCTATGAATATTACAGATAAATTCGACTCCTTTTTCAGAAGTTTTTAACGCCAGCATATCGCTGATGCTTTCAAGAGTGGTTATTAAATCAAAATCTATTTTTTCCAGGTCAAGTTTTCCGGCTTCGATTTTTGAAAAGTCGAGTATATCATTGATAATAGACAGAAGAGATTCGGCGCTTTTTGTAACCGAATCGGCCAGTTCCATTTGATCGGGTGTTAAATCCGTATCCATTAAAAGATCAATCATACCTATTACGCCGTTCATGGGCGTTCGGATTTCATGGCTCATGTTGGCCAAAAACTCGCTCTTGGCTATGCTGGAGACCTGTCCTTCAAAGGCCAACTGGTTGGCGCGCTCAATGACCTGCTCGAGTTGTTCGTAGGAAAATTCCAGATCTTTGTTCTTTTTTTCCAAATTACTTCTATATTTAATTATTTCTTTGACCATCTTGTTGAATGAATCGGCCAACCTGCCGATCTCATCTTTTGATTTAATCTTCAGTCGCTTTGATAGATTACCATTTGCAATTTCTTCGGTTACTTCAGTCAATTCTACGATGGGCTTTGAAATGGATCTGGAGATAAATATTCCAAATATAATGCAAAAAAAGATTACTAAAAAGGAGATAGTTACTAGTAATTTTAAAATGAGATCTTGCGTATCCATGATTTCTTTACTGGCATTATTAAAGTAGCGGCTGACAGCCAAAGAAAGTTGCTTGAGTATTTCATTCGTCATCTCATTATAATGGGTTGCCATCTTTGTATCTTGTGCCTGTTCGGTCTTAAGCTTTTTAATTTCTTCAAAATTTCCTGAAAATTTTAATCTTAACACTCTTTTTTGAGTTCTTATAACCTCTTTTGCATATTTAATATAATGGTTATGATGTAAAATTGCTTCTTTTGCAAATTCCTTTATTTTAAGAGGAACCTGTTTAATTATTACGAGTCCTGCCAGGCCATTTCTCTCCCATTGAGCATAAGTAAGTCCGCCCGATGATTTTTTAAATGCATTACTTTCGCTTCCCAAAATTATTGC
>JAFDHQ010000067.1 GCA_019308685.1 Deltaproteobacteria bacterium | reverse complement strand
GTAGATATTGGTTCCCGGCAAGGCCCGAGCGAGTTTTCAACCGCCCCGAAAATATCACAGGATCTGCGACAGGCATTGCGCGCTATTTTGAGCATTAAAAACGAGCGAAAACGCTGCCGGGGGCCGAAAGATGCCGTTTATCGATGGACACTACTTAGAATACCGGAGGATTCATGGCAACAAAGATGGCATTTGACAATCAGAAATATATCCAGGAGCAAAAATCGGAAATCCTTAAAAGAGTGAAAAAGTTTGACAACAAGCTCTATCTTGAATTCGGCGGAAAGCTATTATTCGACTATCATGCTTCCAGAGTTTTGCCGGGCTATGACCCCAATATAAAAATGAGACTTCTGCAGGCGCTAAAAAACAAAGCTGATATCTTACTTTGTATTTATGCCGGCGATATTGAGAGGAAAAAAATGAGGGCTGATTTCGGTATTACCTACGACTCCGATGCCCTCAAACTCATTGACGATTTACGAGGATGGGGGATCGATGTCTTGGGGGTTGTGATTACTCGTTTTGAAAATCAGCCGGCGGTCATACAATTTAAAAACAAACTGGAAAGAAGAAAAATAAAGGTTTATACCCATCAGTATACCAAAGGATATCCCACGGATATCGATCTGATTGTCAGCGATGAAGGATACGGTGCCAATGAATATATAGACACCGAAAAACCTTTGGTCATCGTGACCGGTCCCGGACCGGGCAGTGGAAAATTGGCAACTTCCCTTTCTCAGGTATACCATGAATACAAACGGGGTATTTATGCGGGCTATGCTAAGTTCGAGACCTTTCCGATCTGGAATCTACCCTTGAAACATCCGGTGAATGTGGCCTATGAAGCCGCGACCGCGGATATCCGGGATATTAATATGATTGATCCGTTTCATTTGGCGGCCTATAACCAGCCGACGGTCAACTATAATCGTGACGTGGAGGTATTTCCTGTTCTTAAAAGAATTTTGAAAAAAATCATGGGCGGAGATTCCTTTTATAAATCTCCAACCGATATGGGGCTTAACCGGGCCGGTTTTGCGATAACAGACGATGAAGCAACGCAGGAAGCATCTAAACAGGAAATAATTAGACGCTACTTCCGATATCGGTGTGAGTATGTTATGGGCTTGACGGATAAGGAAACAGTGCAAAGAGTAGAACTGCTTATCAAAGATTTTAACCTTGATACGGACTACCGCAGTGTGGTCTTGCCGGCGCGCAGGGCGGCCATCGAAGCCCAGGAGAGGCATAAAGGCAATGAGGGTATCTTTTGCGGCGCGGCGATCTCCCTTAGGGACGGCACAATAGTGACCGGAAACAACTCTCCTAAACTTCACGCCGCTTCAAGCCTTATTTTACACTCAGTTAAGAAATTAGCCGGGATTCCGAACAAGATTAAATTGCTCCCGCCAAATATTATCGAATCGGTTTGTAATCTTAAAACCGAAGTGCTTAATGAAAAGACCCTCAGTCTGGATCTGGTGGAAACACTGATAGCCCTCAGCATCAGTGCCACCGGCAATCCCGCCGCACAGTTAGCCATGGAAAAACTAGATGAGCTCCAGGGTTGTGAAGTCCATATGACTCACATTCCCACACCGGGGGACGAGGCAGGCTTGAGGCGTCTGGGGGTCAATTTAACGAGTGATCCTAATTTTTCTACAAAAGACCTTTTTATTTCCTAACTTTTTTTCAAATCTGTGAAGTTGCGGACGGTCCATCCTGTGATCGCGAAACAATATGAACGTCTCTTTGTGGAAACGGAATTTCTATATCCCTTGCTTTCAAGTGTTTGTAGACCGACAGGTTTACTTGGTAGAGTGTCTTAAAATATTTTTGGGAGGGTATCCAATAGCGCAAACCAATGTCGATTGATGAGTCACTGAATTTCTGAATGCCGACTCGAGGAGGAGGCTCCTTGGAAATGTCCTCAAACTCTTTCAGAGCCTCTTTGATGATCTGGATGGCTTTCTCCGGATTGCTATCATAACTGATCCCAACAATTTCTTCCACAATCCTTTTTTCTTCCGAGTTATGTAGAATTTCACCCACGATATGCTTGTTGGGAATCGTTATTTTCACTCCGTCTTCATCTTTTAGAATCGTAGCTCCGAGAGTGATTTCATGCACGACGCCGCTGACCCCGGAAACGGTAATCGTGTTGCCGACAACGAACGGTCGTGTGAGAATAATCACAAGACCCGCGCCATAATTTGCCAACGGGCCTTGGATCGCAAAGCTGGCTCCAAAAGCCATCGCGGCGAGTGCAGCGATAAAGGGGGCTATGGTGATACCAAATTTTCCAAGGGCGATAATGATTGCAAAGCCAATGATGATGCCCTTGACCGCAGCGACGGTAAATTTTGACAGGGTAACATCTAAGTTTTTCCTCTCAAAGAGCTTCAAAAGGAAGGAAGCCACCGACCTTGCAACCAGAATCCCAATGACAAGAATAAGAATAGCACCGATTACCTGGAAACTGTAATTAACAAAGAAATCAATAATAATGTTGACCAGTTTTTGTGCGGTCTTTATTTCTTCTTGCATTTTTTACTCCCGGTTTTTGTAAAAAAGAAGCATATCGTTGGATCGAATCATTAAAACATTACCTGTATATTTTCGTCTGAATTCGCTTTACTTGTCAAGATGTTCCTCCAATAATTTCAACCCGTCTTAGATTTCTAAAATTACTATAAAAAAACTCTTTATGATTTAAAACCGTTAATTATCTTACAGAATTTTCATTAAAATTTGTCCTTGACAACGGCCTGTTCCGGCTGGAGTGTAAAGATTATAGATTGAGAGATGTATCATCGACCATGAGTCTGACCGAGCCTATTTTTTGAGCCGAGTAATGGAGTCTTCTCCGTTTGATGGCGATGATATGGGCGTTAGGGTCTCCCTGAAGATGGGTGTCGAGGAGTCTTTCACCGATAAGGGAAGACTGGGGAGGGATAATCAGCTCTACAATTAAGGTGCTCTGATCCGATGCGGAAAAGTTGAGTTCCTCGTCGGCATGGGGCAGTTCGGCCACAGTGTCGTTCAGTATGGCGATTAGGTCACTGGCCGATCCCTTGACTGACCATCAGCATGGCTGCGACGGTAATCACCGCAGGATTGGCAAAACCGAGAACTGCCTGCAGGGGCGGTAGGATTCGGGTGGCCATGAGCACCACGATAATACCGATGGCCGTTACGTCGACCGGTATTCTTTGGGTGATCAACAGGTAGAGGGTGACGACCAATATCAGAGAGACAATCCAAATGGACATAACGGGTTTCCTGATGGTTGTTCCGAGTTTATTTCTTCAACTATATCAATTTAATTTAACTCCTGAATTCGTTAAAGTTGCCAACCCCAGAATTCGAGAAATGCGGCAAAATTCCACATATCTGAAGCGTTACGGTTCCAGGGTTTTAGGCTGGTATAGAATGGATTGCCGAATTCCCGGTGATCGCCATACACTTTGTCAGTTCCCACAAATAAATCCAGGCTGATCAGACTCATAAAAATTGATTCTAAAGGTTTGACCGACCCTTTGACATGCCCTTTTAAGATACCCTTTCGGTGGTAAAAGCTGGTGTATCCGCTGTCCAGGGGAATTTTTTCCAGTTCCCGTGCAGGTTTGAGATCTGCATATATGACTTTAAACCGCCGGGAATCCTGTAATTCTTTTTTGCCGATGATTTCGATATCCATGACTCTGTGAACGCCCGGCCTTAAATGGATCAACAATTTTGGATCCTGGATTTTTGAATAGTCCAGAAGCCAAGGCAGTTTTTCACCATATATACGGATGGGCTTTTCCCGCCATTTCACCGGCACGGCGTCGCGGGGCAAGAAAGACGTCGGGACAATGGCCAGATAACAGCCACAGGTATGCACCGTAGGATTTCATGGAAATACTCTCTAAGTATTCGGCGTTTAAATTTGAGACCTTTTCAAAAGCCCCGTTTTACCCAAATTCTACTGAAAAAAAGAACCGTTATATTATGCATCAACAATAATAAAGACGATTAGAAAAGCTCGCCTTAAATGATTCTCATTAATAAAGAGCATAATATCACCAATTAATATGCCATTTTCTTCAGACGGTCCTGATACCCGAACTCCTCGTAAATTTTATAGATCATCTGTAACCACTTATTTGCTTCAGAGTGGAAATAGACTTCGGGAACATGTCCCCGGCTCAACTCAATAAGAAACTGGGTAAAAATAATCCACTGCATGGCTTCATCGATGGCATACAGCACGGCCGAGTGATAGCGAAATTCGATGGTGTTGCGATACCAGTATGAATGAAGATTCAGGCCGTGATAGCGGGTTTTGTCATAATGCGGGTTCCTGGCCGACTCTATATCGTATCGATTCTCAGCCGAGTACCAGAGTTGTTTGATCCGGCAGATGTCTGTTTCTAATTCACATTCGCAGATATCCAGAAAAGCGTCCACATCGATTTCCATGGGCCGGCAGGTTTCGGCATTTTGCCGATCTCCCGGGATAAGCAGATAAAATTGATTTTCGTATTGATGCACGATACGAACAAGTTCCCGAAGCTGCTTGCATCCGTATTCATTGGGGTCAACACCGTGATGAACATGAAATCCGCAGGTGTTATCAATATCGATTCCTTCGATATCACATAGAAACTGGAAGGCCCGGTAGGATTGCACCAAGCCTTCCATGCCGTTTAGAATCGGGCTTGTCAGTTCGGCGCCGCATTGCGTATGACCTTTGCCTCTGACGGAAGAGTCTTGTTTAAAATGCCATGACTCACTGTTGGCGCCGATAGGCATCTTATAGCTCTTACAGAGATCTAATATGTGTCGGCCATTTCTGGATCGGGATGAGATACAGTATGGCTTAATGATATTACCGTCAATTGGGGCGATAACATAATTTAGTCCAAAAAATTCAATTTCAACACCAAAGGGATGCTCGGTGAAATATTGCAACATGGGATAATTAAGCTTGAGTTGGGATATTAGATGGTTAGATTCCGTCATTATCAGATTTTCCTTTAATGAATGTTTCTGTAAACTCTATTTCACAACGTTGTCGAGTATATTCCAAATTCTTTCAGCCCAATCATAGTGTTCGGGTTTCATCAGGCAGGATCGTAAGCAAATGACGTCCTGATGATCAAAAATTAAATCAGTCCATTTATCTTTTAATAAGGAGGAAGGATATTTGAAGGTCGCCAAATGTAAATTGTCCTCCGCTGCAGCGTGAAAAATCTCCTCGGTTCGTTTGGAAATTTGGCTCGCACTGCCACCGTTTGGGGCCCACACCAATATGTCTAACTCCGGAGGAAAGATTGTTTTAAATCGTCCATCGGAAATTATTTTTTCATATAATGCAAGTGCTGCGTTACGTGCTTTTGATAACCCTTGAGAAAATTCTTCGTTTGGAACCAGAGGTAATAATTTCTGGGTTGCCCAAAGCGCAACGGCAGATGCGCCGGGCCGAGAGCATTCTAAACTAATTTCGCCGAGGTGTAATTCAGGAGAGGTGAAATAGGTATATGGAGAATCATGTTTGTAAAACTTGCCGACATTGGGGTTTTTATAAAGTATGCAGCCACAACCATATGGCTGTAAGCCGTGCTTGTGCGGATCAATTACGATTGAGTCGACTTTATGAAGGCAATCATAGACTCTTTGTGTATGCGGATTCAGGTTGTTCGCAAGAATAAAGTAACCGCCATAAGCCGCATCAGCATGTATGCGAAAATCATATTGTTTTTTTAACTCAAGAATTTCCGGCAATGAATCCACAGATCCGGTTCCTGTTGTACCAATGGTTGCGACAACTGTTCCAACATCGCCCTTGTTTAGTATCTGTTTGAGCGAGGGGATATCCAACCTGGCTTTTTCGTCACAGGGAACGGATTGAAAACGCAGACCAAGCACATCAGATATGCGCTTGTGAGTATAGTGTGCTTGCTCTGAAGCAACTATTTTCTGATCAGGCTTTGTTTTTCCTGATATCCATAATGCTTCCATATTGGCCATTGTACCTCCGCCCGTGAGATGCCCCAGAAAATTACTCCACCCGAAAAGCTTGGCAATTTCAGCGACAGCCTCTTTCTCAAGTTGTGAACTTGCACGCCCACCATCAAGAGCATGGTTATTCGGATTAATCCAGAGCGACAACATATATGCAAGGCGTGCGATGGGGTGTGGGGGCTTAATCATTTGGCCGGCATAATACGGATGAAAGTATGGATAATTGTTTTTCATGATTTCAGCCGTATCCAGAATAATTTTTTCTATTTTTTCGGCATGATAATTGTGTTCTATATCCGGCAATGCTTTAAATCCGCTTTCAAGTGTATTCAGAGCTTTTTCAAGAATTTTGAGGGAAATTTTTTCAAACTTCATTTGCATCTCCTAAGAGTAAATTTTCTTTCCAGCGCATGAGCAGTCTGTCCGCATTCAGGTGTCCGAGATCGTTTTGATCAAAAAACTGAAAAATATCATACCGGTTTCCCTGAGCCCACCATTTTTTCAAAATGTTGCCGGTATTGGGATCGAACATCCACCGGTCTCCAAGATTTGTTCGCAAATAGTCTTCCAGAATCGACTCCCCCATCCAACCCAGAAGATAGTCCAGGCAATAAAATTCCGGTACCAGGTCAAAAAGATGTGTTTCGGCTTGGTGGTAAAATCCGGTATATCGTGTCATCAGCCTTGAATATCGATTTCCGCCGGACAGGTCTCCCTTTGAGAACATCTCAAACTCTGATAATAATTTGGCCGCATACCGTCTGAACACAGAAAGATCTTTAAGCATCTTATGATAAATTAGGTTATTAGAAATCTCAGGCTCAAGGCCTAAATATTCGTTTAGAAAGGAACGGGAAAAGGTCAGATTTTGTAAAAGAAAGGCAAAAGATTCAGAGAGGCTGTAGTTGGTGGCCATATCTCGATCAACAATGGTGAGATCGGAGGATGTAAAGACGGCGGATAATCCATGTCCCAATTCATGCCAGAGCGTTTCGAGATCAATCCACCCTCCCTCGGGTCTCATAAGAATGTAAACCTCTTCCGGTACTTGAAGAATGAAACAGGCGGCCTGGGCGCTTTTCCCGGACTCTCTTCCCAATTCAAGATTAAGGCCCGGCGTTTTATCGAGATCAATACCCCAGTAGTGAAAAAAGTGAATAAGCTTTTTCATCGGTATATCCGGGAAAGAATAGTCGAACTCTCCAAGACCTAAAAGGTTGATGGCATCAAACCGGGTCAGTTTGTTCAGGGACAACCCGAAACGTTCCCGACTCCATTGTTTCATTGCAGAGAAATAAATCCTATCGGTTTCCCGAAGAATCTCTTTAACGTATCGGTAATAATATGGGTAGTCGATCCCTTTTTTATGACGGCAGTATTGAATGTAGCTATCGAACCCCAGGTCCCTTTTGAGGATTTCAAGTAACATGTTCCAGTAATTTAGGACAAAGGGCTTTAAAAACTTGCAGAGAGGCCGGGTCTCTTTATGAAGAATTTGTCTCTCTTTGTAGGTGCTCGACTTTTGACACCAGGGAATAATTTCTTTAAAATAAACTTTTTCGCCATTTACAGTTGCTGCCGCCCCCCTCATCCAGGCCTGCATTTCGGTTTCATGGGGGAGGAGTCGTAGGCGAAGGTAATGATCGATCAAGGAGTGCTTCAGACGGATTTTGACAGCATCATCACTCAATCTGTCGATTTGGGCCAGGGTATCAAGACTGATAAAATCTTTATACGGTTCGTATATCTGATAGAGCTCAAACGGGGCTTTGTCTCCTTTGGAAAGGGCAAGTGCCTCTGAACTCCACCGGTAGTTCAGATGGTGGAGGATGTTGGCAAACTCTATGGAATTGAACGGAGTTTTCACAATAGACAGCCTCTTTGATGTGTCCCGGGGAATATGAGAACCTTATGGGAACCGCTCCTCGACATACTTGAGTATGCCTGCGGGTTGAAACTCAGTCCCGCCTCGACCTTGAGCCAAAATCCTATTTTTGAGATGGCTTCTAGACTCATATTGTAAATTTGCCGTTTTCATAGATGGTAACCTTCTTTCCCGACATAAGATGGGCGACAACCCTTTTCTTCTCCGTGTTGACAAGATCCCAGTGGAGGGCGGAATCATTGAAACCGAGGGCTTTCTTTCTTTTTTTGGTTAACTCTTGTGAATTGCCGTCATAAGTATCTGTATAGGAGGCACCCAGCGCCACGTGGCAGTTGCCGTTTTTCCCACCGTAATTTTCATCAAAAAGCGTGTTTGCCATGAATGTGTTGATCCTTGAAAATCTTTTGTCCGTAAGGGAAAATTCGCCCAGCTTGTTGGCTCCCCGATCCATTGAGAGTTGTTTGACGACAAAATTTTCTCCTTTCCGGGCATTGATTTTAACTGCAGCGCCTTTTTTAAATTCAAGCCTTACGCCTTTTACATAATTGCCGCTTCGAAAGGAGGGTTGATCCGCAAAGTATATTCCGCTGGTTCCTCGCCAGTCCGGTGATAAAAATATTTCAAAACTCGGAATGTTATGGCCGGAAATGCCGATCCATTTTCTTTTTTCTCCGGGTGTTATTTTCAGATTAATATTATCGGATTCAATATGATAGAAATTTACTTTCATGCTGTTAAGCCATTTTTTAATGGATGATGCGTTTTTGAAAACATTTTGCCAATGTGAAACCGGTGACGTCCGATTGAGAAAACATGCTTTTACGATTTGGTCCGTATACGCCCGGAGGGAGAGTTTGGCGTGCCGGGCCTGTTCTTTTGTGGGGTAGGCACACAGGGTCCAGCCGAGAGCTCCTGCTTGAGCTCGCTCATCCAGAATATCGCGCAAATATTTTTTGGATAGAGCCGCTTTTCCAATCTTTTTGGGATCTACATCGCTCAAGTGAGTAATCGATTCCGGTGCATGCAGGAAAATACCCCCGTTTAATTTTTTAAAAAATTCTTTCTCGCCGGGTGGCTGGAAGACAATCTGCTTGTTATTTGCAAGCTTGAAAAAGTTTTGTTCCATGGTTGCTGTCAGATTCATTCGCGGGACCGGATTCATTCCCCTGTCCAAAAGCTTGGCGTAGACAATTTCGGCCAGACG
The DNA here is from genome assembly GCA_019308685.1 of Deltaproteobacteria bacterium. GTDB lineage: Bacteria > Desulfobacterota > Desulfobacteria > Desulfobacterales > UBA11574 > S5133MH16. The sequence continues at coordinate 17,475 of JAFDHQ010000067.1, read as the reverse complement.
GTTGGCAGGTATATTATACCGTATAAGCACAATGTCATTTTTTTTGAATCTGCCGCTGCGGGATGTTTTAAGCCCCCACAAGAGAACATCTGCATATCTATCCAACTGCCTTTCAGTGAACATAATTGTTCCTCTTTCTCAAACACTTTTTGGGATTATTTTTGTTACCAGAGATATTCATTTCCAGAGGTCTCCTTCGTCACTTATGGGCTCAGTCCTGAAGGAAGTCAATCTATACCGGTTACATATATCGAAACTTGATTGAATTTCAACATATTCTTTTTTCGTTTCATGTTTTAAGATGGGATCGTTCATTTACTCTTCAGGGCCAATGCCAGGGCGTTGACCTGTTTTATTCCCTCTTGGTTCAGTGGCAAATTGCTCCTGCCTTGAAATCGCCGGACTCTATTCCATTCGGTCTCACCATGTCGAACAAGGTAAATACGCATATTTGGGAATTCCATGCTTATTAATTATTTATGGATGGGCACTGAATAGGATTTATTTAATATCTTTGGGGCCAAACAACTCCGGCGTATCAGAACCTATTAACGTCTGCTCCGTTTCAATAGGCCCAAATAATCCGACTTTATGGGATTTTATTGGTGGCTGATGGGTGTCTATAGGCTCAAACAGGTCCACTGCGTCGGATTCCGTTGATGATTTTTCGGAAGGAAACTCTTGAACACTTTTTTTGCGGACTGATAAGGACAGAAAGGAAATCGGAATGGGTTTTCGAGATTTCAATAGAGCTTCAGGGATAAAGATATTATCACCGATTTTGATTCGGTTTGAATGAAGAGAAGGATTTGCTTGAGACAGGGGCTTCCAATTTTTCCAGGAGCCCGTGTACCATTGCGAGATAGCGGAAAATGTTTCTCCCGGCCAACGAACCCTGTGTATGTAAAAGTCGGGTTCTAATGTCGATGATGGGGACTTAACTCCTGAGGGAGTCTTTTTTACTATAGCATCTGTTTCAAGCTTAATTTCCGCCGGAACAGGAAGTTCTTGAAGTATTGGCCTGGAATAAGTTTTTTGAAAACCACAACCGTTTAACACATCCAGCAATGCGAGAATCAACAGGCACCGGGCTAATTTCTGCCATGCCGTAACCATTACTGTGCATCTCCCGAGTTATTCTTTAACCGGTTCAGATATTTTCGAACCCTTTGATTTCCGGGATTGACAATCAGAGCCTTCTCAAGGTTGTCAATACACTGGTTTCTTTTTCCTTGTTTTTGTTGGACCACAGCAAGGTTGAAAAGGGCCTTGTCGAGATAGTTTGGTCTTGATTCGGCGACGAGAAGAAACATTTTTTCGGCATTCATATAATTCTTTTTTGATGCATAGATAAAGCCGAGATTAAAAAAAGAATCCGTAGAACGGTAATTAAGATCAGCGGCTTTTTGGAATTCGTTGATGGCCCTGGCGTAGTCTTTCGATTTGGTGAAGAGATTTCCCAAATCAAAGCAGTATACTATGAAAATTGTTTCCAAAAGATCACAGAGTTCATTTGAGACTTTTTCGAAAAACTCGTTTGGAGGGGCTCTTCGATGGTTCTAATCTTTATTTTTAATCGATCAATGATCTGAGCAGGGGTTTCTTTACGCAAAACCGCCTGAAATTGATTTCCATAAAACCTAACCGCACTGATTCCGAGTATGATAATATCGTACGCTTTCCAGGAATCTACCCGCCGTATCATTTTAATTTCTACCGGAACTTCCAGGTTCTTCCAAAGGACGTTTACTCGAACGACAGCTATTGAGTCGCTGATTAAGTTTTGACCGATTAAAATGACTTTTTCATTATTATATTTTTCTTGCAGCAGGGTCAGGTAAAAAACCGTTACAAACTTGGAAAAAAGATTTGTAAATTCATCAATTTGCTGTGGCTTGAATTTTAACCAATTGTTTGCCAGAGCACGCCGACAAAACTCTTTATAGTCAACGTTTTGGTTGACAACCTCAGACAGCTTTTGACGTTGGATCTCTTTTTGGCCGGCAACTTTATAAATTGGATCTTTTAATATGTGAGTTCCTTGGTCTATTAATTCCTGTATTACATCTATGGGCTGTTCCGCATAAGCAAACGTAGAGAGTCCTGCTATAATAATAACAACTGCAACCAGAGCCTTTTTCAAATTTGTTCCTATATGAAAAGAGTCGTCCACGATGGCGCCCCATTGAAAATACCAAAATTGAGAACAACGAAATTGAGATTTTGATTGTTATGCATCGCTTGACGGGATGTGACATTCTATCTTATAATTGATGTCCATCCATAAATGGTCTTTTTGCCCAATCCGCCGGAGGCGGACAAGTCTCTGCGTTATGCTCAAAAAATAATTCGCCAAAGTTCGGTGGCGAATAAATCCTCGGGATATCAACTATATGCCTGCGGTTATTTTTTTCGCATGCCTTGATCTTAAACAAAAATCCTCATTTATGGATGCACACTAACTAATATCTTAAATTGTAATTCTCAAGTCAACCAAATCCTTTTTTTGTCAATTGTCAAGTTACCTGGGTACACGTACAATTTTCGATCCTATATCTTTTCATTTAGACTCGGTTATTTATTTAACGGCTTTTGTCTGATCTTAAAGTCAAATAAAGTTTGTCGATGTGCTTTTATCAATCGAATAAGTATTATTGAAATTGAACAACCTATTATGATTCCGGCGTCCTGAAATCCTTGAAAAAAAACTGTATTTAAAACATCGCTCCAGCCACTATGTCCGGCACTCCAACTGACCTCCAAAGGCCAAAAAAAAGAAACCGGTGAACTGGTAAAGAAAAAATCTCCTAAAACATGGGAAAGTATTATCAAAAAACAAACACCAAATTTCACCCTTGGAATTTGAGATGAGAATTTCCATGCTCTTGATGCAAGGAATCCCATAATCAAAGCAAATAATAAGCTATGAGTCGGGCCACGATGAAAGGCGTTTCCATTCCATTTTATAAGAAGGCCAATAATTACGTCAAAATCTGGCATATTGGCAAGAATAGTTAAAAAAATAATAAGTTTTAAACTATTTCTCTTAGAATTATTATTCGTACTCAGTTCGTAAGTAGCTAATCCAATAGCGGTATGCCCCATAGGTAATGGCATTTATGACCTCCTAAAAATAAGCGTTTTTTCCCGTTTTATTTCGATAATATTAAATAAGGCTACTTTCTATCCAAAAACTATGCCAAACGAATTATTCAGATAAATATTTTAATAAAACAGTTAGTTATAAATCAATTAAAGTTTAGAGATATAAAATCTATGGACACAATTATTGTGGAATTCACTTCACAATATAACTCGCTTTACATACTTTTGGGGCAATACAAGGGAAGTAAAAATCTGAAAGGCGTCTAAAAATAGGGCAGATCGTTAGATAGTGTCCATCCATAAATGGTAGATTTTGGTTTCCGGCAAGGCCCGAGCGAGTTTTCAACCGCAGGCATAGTGCGCTATTTCGAGGATTGCAAGGCCCGAGCGAGTTTTCAACCGCAGGCATAGTGCGCTATTTCGAGGATTGAAAAAGAGCGAGAACGCCGCCGGGGGCCGAAAGATGCGGTTTATGGATGGACACTAGATAGTCTATAGATGGTTAGATGAATATATCATACAAAGTTATATTTTCCGAGACGATGTCTTATCGTTGGCGTCGAGGCGCCAATAGTGGGCCGGCCTTCCGCACCATTCAAGGAATTGTCTCGTATCACTCCCGAGCTGCTCTATGGCCCATTGTCTATCCGTTCGGTTCCAGTTTGTATCAATATGGGAGGTTCGGTTAGGCAGTTGCAGCTTTTTGATTCTGCTTTGGCTGGACGCGATAGCCAGATGGGAGTGCTGGATCTTAATCCAAGGATTTACACCCATAAACTCGAAAACATCAGTCAGCACTGCATCCGGATCGGTAACGTACTCATCGAACCATATGATCTTAATGCGACGGTCCGAAAAATACTTTCTGTAGACACTGATGTTTTTCCAGTACCGACTCGACTCGATAATATTTGGCTCTCTGCGAACCATATCATTTATGGAGTTTTCAATAGACGGAAAACCTGGCGTGGTCATCCACTCGATGTAAGCCGATTCCATTCGGTCAAGGGGATGACGGACTGAGTAAAGAATTTTCGCATCCGGAACATGTTTAATAATACGCGATATTGTATTCGGGAAGGCGCTTGCCCGTGAGTATGACGTGGATGCATCCACGATAGCCCTTTCGCCGTTATAGTGTGAAAAACGGGACATGTACCAGTCCCAACCGCGGGCGTATTGACGGTTTTCGGAAAAGAAATGCGGTTCCTTTCCTTTGGCAACGATAACGTCGGGGTGGTTTGAAAGCATTACGCTGATGCTGGTAGTTGCAGACTTTTGTGCACCGATGAATAGGAAATTGGGTTTTGGCATGTCCACTAATATCCACAGGATCTGTCTCAGGTTTTGAAACAGCTTCTAATCAGTTGAAAAGCAAAAGAATAATGAACCTGGCGCTCAGCATAACGACGATCAAGATGATAACCCAAAACGGCGTGGATTTAAAAAATGATTTCCAGTCTTTTCGGGTTACCGGTGTTTTGAACACACCCATGCCGCATCGCCTTTTTAGAAGCTATCTCAAAAAAGTCTTTTTCCTCAATTTCTGTGTTAGGCCCTCCTTTCAAGTCCTCGACATACTTGAGTATGCCTGTGGGTTGAAACTCGGTCCTGCCTTGACCTTGAGCAAAAATCCTATTTTTGAGATGGCTTCTTGTCTGTTTTTTCGGACGGGATTGAATTTCGGCTGCGAAGGTCTTCTAATTTTTCGATGTGTGACGCTTCTTCCCGAATTAATTTTTCCAGCTGTTCAATGGTTTTTTCATTCACGAGAAAGGTTTTCAACATTTGAGATCTTCCTGAATCACGTGGGTTAAAGTCTTCCTGACCGCCGTGTCACAAGAAGGTTTCCCGGTCTCACATACTCCCATGTATGCTGCGCTTTTTCATCGGCTCGCGCCTTGTCCTTGAACGTAATCTGCATCTTTGAGATGGCTTGTAATCATATGGTCGACTATATTTCTGATAAATAAGCCGCTTCGATCCTGCCCTTTTCTTCATCTACAAAGAAGAAAAGGATAGCGCCGATGATAAAGAGGAGTGAAATAGATGTAATCCCCCAGCGAGAAGCCAACTGCCCGACATGTACGATCTGTTCAGGTGTGGCGAACGGAGGCATCAACACCCGACGTGCAATCAGTCCAACAATGCCCATCAACACCGGGCCCAGAATCGTCGCAAATTTGCCCACCATATTATAGAAACCATAGTATTCAGCCGCCTGATTTTTAGGGATTAACCGCGAATAATAAGATCGACTCAGAGCTTGAATACCTCCCTGGACCAAACCAACGATGATGGCCAGAATGTAGAACTCCTGTTGGGTGGTCATCATCGTTCCCCATATCGTGATAAATTCGTAAATACCGATGGCTATAAAGATAGATTTGCGTACACTCCACCGCTGACCCAGTTTTCCGAATATCAGAGCAGAAGGAAACCCCACGAATTGTGTGATTAAAAGAGCCACAATTAAATCATTCGAAGAAAATCCAATGGACATGCCATAATCGACAGCCATCCGAATAATCGTATCCACTCCGTCAATGTAGAACCAATAGGCCACTAAAAAAAGAAGGACCGTTTTTAGATGACGAAATTTTTTAAATGTTCCGATTAATTGACGAAAACCGTCGGCAATGAAACGAACGCCTCGGGGTGGAGTGGTGGCCGTTTGCTCTTCTTGAACCCACAAAATAGTAAAAATAGTAAACAGGCCCCACCATGATGCCACTAAAATAAAGGCATATCTGACAGCGGTTCCTGCATCAGATAATCCGAATTTTTCCGGCAGTAATGTCATGAATACGGTCACAAGAAAAAGTAGGCCGCCGCCAAGGTATCCCATAGCATACCCTAAACCGGATATGTAGTCTATTTGGTCTTCATCCGCCACGCTCGGCAAAAGAGAATCGTAAAATATATTTGCACCGGAAAATCCGATAATTCCCATGACGTAAAAAAAAATGGCCCAGGCCCAATCTCCTTTTTGAACCAGGAATAGAGCAGCAGTCATGAGTACCCCCAGGTATGCAAAAAAGATCAAAAATTTCTTTTTCACAGACCCTTTGTCGGCAATTGCACCCAGGACAGGAGCCAGTACGGCAACAATAATGCCGGCGATGGAGTTACCGAATCCGAGACGGGCACTACTCATATTGACATCAGCACCATAACTCCAATATTCTTTAAAGAATATGGGGAAAAAACCGGCCATCACGGCGGTGGCAAAAGCAGAATTTGCCCAGTCATAAATGGCCCAGCCCCAAACCGCTTTCTTATTTTTATCCATTTTGGTATGCTTTAATCTTTTCAATCAGCACCGGTACGAACTCCCTGCAGTCGTCAACCACACCATAATCGACCTGATCAAAGACCGGCGACTTGGCATCATTGTTAATGGCCACCATTACCTTCGCTCCAGTGATGCCCACCATGTGCTGCTGCTCACCGGACAGACCCACCCCGATGTAAAGCTCCGGGCTGACCATCCTGCCGCTTTGCCCGATCATGGACTCCAGCGGTGCCCAGCCTTCATCAACCACCGGCCGGGTGCACCCCAAGGCTGCATTGAGCGCATCCGCCAGATCTGCGATTTGTCGCCACCCGTCAGGATCGCCCGCTCCGACGCCACCGGCGACAACGATGGCGGCGGATTCAAGAGGAATTTCATCCGGTATCTGATGGACAACTTCCAGGGTTTGTAAGCGCGGTGACACATTCTCCGGCACCGAGACCGGGATGATCTCTCCGGATCGGTCCGGGTTCGGGTCGGGCATGGCAAAAACTCCCTTGGCGATGGTGGCCATTTGTGGACGCTTTTGCGGGCAGATTATCGAAAGCAATCCCCCATAGGCGGGAATGCGCTGTTCTAATATGTTATTTTCATCGAGTACCAGGTCGATGCAGTGTGCGGTCAAGCCGGTTTGCAGCCGAGCAGCCACAAGCGGCGCCAATTCTCGGCCCATGGTGGTGGAACCGATTAAAATGATTTCCGGTTCATGCTCCTGCGCAAGGCGTACCATCGCCTGAACATAGATTTCGGGCTCGTAAAACGCCAGCTGTGGGTTGCTGCCCAGAAACACGCGATCGGCACCGGCGGCAAACAGCGGCCGGACGTGGTGTTCCATCAGGTTCCCGAAAAGCACGACTTCAGCGGTTGTGTTTAGTCCTGCGGCCAATTTTTGTGCCTGGCCCGTAAGCTGCAAAGATACGGTTCGTATACGACAGTCTTTCTGCTCGGCAATAACCCAAACCGGACCATAACCGTCTTTCATCATTTTCTCCTATTTTCTATACTACCCCGGAATCCACCAGTTTCTGAAGCAGTTGTGCGGCCTTTTCCTCGCGCGTACCGGTAAGAATTTCCACTGCCCGCTTGCTTTCGGTGGTGGACAGTTTGGAAACAATTGTGGGTGATCCTTTCAAGCCTACCGCGTCCGAAGTCACACCCAGATCATCGATCCCCCAACGGACGATCGATTTTTTACGGGCTTTGATAATTCCTGAGAAAACAAGGGCTCGCGGTGTATTCAGCTCGCGAGTAACCGTGAATACCGCCGGCAGTTGAACCTGCATCAAACGGTATCCATGCGCCAGGCTGGCTTTTACTTTCCATTGGGGTCCTTGGCATTCCACTATTTCTTCGACCATAGTCACCACCGGCAGATCTAAAAACGTGGCGATCTCCGGGCCGACCCATTCGGTACTTCCGTCGCTGCTGGCCATTCCACAAAACACCACATCGACCGGTCCGATTTTCGTGATCGCTGTAGCAAGTGTATAGGCGGTGGCATAAGCATCAGCACCGGCAAAAGCTCGATGGGAAAGCAGAATTCCCTGGTCGGCACCTAAGGCCAAGCATTCCCTGACGATAGCTTCCGCATCTGGAGGCCCCATGCTGAGAGCCGTTATATACGCATCAAACTGCTCTTTGAGTTCAAGAGCGGCCTCCATTGCGTTTTTATCAAGGGGATTCAAAACCAGCGGGACCTCACATCGCATGAGGGTTTTGGTAACGGGATCAATTTTGATATTGCAGGCTTGCTGTGGATCAGGGACCGCTTTAACACATACGACGATGTTCATCATGGGATAACACCTTCCTCTAATTTGGGTTTGAGTGTCCTAAGAAAGCACCCATCGGGCAATGATGACTTTCATGATATCAGAAGTGCCGGCCGAGGGCCCGAGCACAAAGGAGTCTCGCAAATAGCGGCTGACCGCATATTCTTCCATGCACCCGTATCCCCCGTGAATATCCACGGCCATTTTTGCCGCTTTCTGCGCAGCTTCCGTAGTAAAATACTTTGCCACCGCAAATTCGTTGCTTGAACGCCCGCCTTTGTCTTGGATGGCGGCGGCGCGGTATCCCAACAGGCGGCCGGCTTCCAAATCGATCTTCATTTCAGCAAGTTTGTTCTGGATGGTTTGCAGATTGCTGATGGGTTTGCCGTATAAAATCCGCTCGGTGGCAAACTTTACCGATGCTTCCAGGCATGCGGCCTGGAGTCCCAGAGCACAACCAACCATACCGCCTCTGCCCACGTCACCAATGGCACCCAAAGCAACACGCATGCCTTTTCCTTCCTCCCCCACCAGGTTTTCTCCGGAAACACGGCAGTTTTCAAAGGCCAACTCGCCGGTATTACAACCGCGCATGCCTAATTTATGCTCTTTATGGGTAGGTTTGAATCCATCCATTCCTTTTTCAAGGATAAAGGTGGAATACGCTTTGGGGTTTTCGTTATCCTTAGCCAGCGTCGTAATGGTGTCGGCGATATGAGAGTTGGTAATGAAGCATTTGCGCCCATTGAGAATATAATCGTTCCCTTCTTTCCGATATGAGGTGCGGATACCGGTAGGATCAGATCCCCCTGTGGCCTCGGTGACAGCCGTGGATGCCAGTCGTTCACCCTTGGCCAGGGCAGGAAGGTATTTCTTTTTCTGTTCTTCAGTGCCGAATTTAATGATCGGCTCAATACCTAAAGCAAACACCTGGAGCATCATGGCTGTGCCTACAGAAACTTTGCTGATTTCTTCCAGGGCGATCAACCGGGCGGTATATCCCAATCCTAGGCCGCCGTATTCTTCCGGAATGGTCAGGGCCATCATTTCGGCCTCGCCCAGTGCCTTTACCACCTCGTCGCAGACTTCACCGGTGGTTTCCATTTCAGCAACCTTAGGCGCAACCTGGGTTTCTGCAAATTCGCGGGCAGCCTTTCTAAACATCTCCTGCTCTTCTGTGAAAGTAAAATCAATCATTTTTTTGCCTCCTTTGCAAACAATATTAGGGGGTTTCGCTTTGTTAAAAACTTTCCGTAACCTTTATTGATTATTGCAGCGGCCATTAAAGATCAGAAATTCTGTCTGTCGATGCCGTTTTTTTAATGCTCTCTGCATATGCGGGTGAGGGGACCGACCTATCGGTCTTAATTTGACTAACAAAAATTCGATTTATGATCCGTCCTCAAAAACGGGGTTAGGGTTTTAGTTTATCAAGATAATCGATCAATGAGTGGACGGTTTTTCCCAGGCTGGCGTCCGATTTTTCAACACCATAATTTACGGAAGCCCCCAGTATCCCAGCAAACAGCATTTCTGTGACGGCTTCGGTATTGACATCGCTGCGCAGTGTGCCGGAGGATTTGCCGGCTTCCAAATGTCGTTGTATGAACCGTTTGAATCCAACCCAGCCTTTGTTGATTTCATTGGCCAGATGGGGACGCTGATCGACGAGCTCAACCATGAGGGTGATAAAAACACAACCCCCCGGAAAGTTTTCCGAATCTTTCAGATATCTCTCGCAAAAGTTTACAAGGAGTTGCTTGATTTTGTCTACTGGATCTTGAATTTGATCCAGCCCGGCCAGGTTTCGGTCGCGCCAGATTCTCCGGGCCTCATCAAGCACGTGGAAGAAAAGCGCTTCCTTACTTTGGAAGTGGTTATAGAACCCGCCCTTGGACGTGTTGGCCGCCTTTAGAATGTCCTGAAGGGAGGTGCTTAAAAACCCTTGCAGGGAAAACAGTTTTAAGGACTCGTTAATGATTTTGTCTCGTAAACTCATGGAATCAACCTTTGTAAAAAGAGAGACAAACCGGTCGGTCTTAATAATTTTCTAACTTACCGTCAGGCAGTTGTCAAGCTTTTTTTGGAATTCGTTGGCGGGTTAAAAATTGGGATCTGCCGGAGGTGGGATTTACCACTTGATGCAAAAATTCGGCAAAAAGAATCGTTTTGCAAAGGTCTTGCGTATATGCATTATTTAAATGTACTTAAGAGGCGTTGAAGTTAAATTATTTAAACAGATTTAAACATATCTTCGCTATTTCATAGCCTCCATAGACGACAGAAATTAAGAGCCCCCAAGAAAGCAATACAAGGCTTAACCAGACTATAGCTAGTCTCATATTCTGCATCTCCTGTTGTTATGGGTGCAAAAATCAAATCAGTAATAAAATGCCAAACTGTAACCCGCCAATATTACTATTCATAAATTAAATATAAACCGGGCAGTCAATCCTTGATTGATTTATAATTATATATAATTTTGTAATTTTATCATGTCAAGTAAAATTATATATAATTTATATACAATTTGTTCGAATTAGAATATATTGTAGCTTATTAAAAAGAATTACTATATATTGTACATATCCGATTCAAAAAATCGAACGAAATCGAAATTTTCTATTACAGTGCCTGTTTAAGTACAACTAAATCGTAAACTCGTAAGATTTACAAAATTACAACCATTATGAAAGACACCTAAATTATGGCAGTCTATTTGGGAAAAAGGAATTTGCTTGACTTTTAAATTGCTTCTGTGCCAAAATGTTCAAAATCTGACTCTAGTAGCGTACAACTTCAATACCCCTCTGTATCACTCCAGACCGAAAATTTTGACCTCTACTGCTATTGGCCCTCTGTAGATTATATTCGTTAAGACAATTCAAACCGTTTTGGAGGTCTCTTCATGCCGAAAACTTTTTTTATTCCAGGGGATAGAACAACGGAAACCCCTCTATATGATGAACAATTCCTCACCAGGGTTTTTGACAGTGTAACCGACCCCTTTGCCATTTATGATCGTGATCTTCATATTATAAAGGCAAATAAAGCCTTTATGGATATCTTTCAAATCACTGACCAACAGTTTATCGGCAGCTTTTGCTATGAGATCTTTTATAATCGTAGTGAGATTTGCGAAAACTGCCACGTGGAAGAGGTCTTTCGCACCGGTGAGCCGCATATGGTGGAAAAACTCATTTCACTGCCGGATGGACGGAAGTGCATTTGGGAGCTTCACTCTTACCCCGTAAAAGATCCTGATGGTGTAACCGTTCAAGCAATCGAGCATGGAAGAGATATTACCGTGCGTAAAAACCTCGAACAACAACTGCAAACATCTAAAAAATTCAACGAAAAAATTATCAACAGTATTACAGATAGCCTTGTGGTAATTGATCCCGGAACCCATACAATAGTTCAGGCAAACCAGGCTTTTCACTCCCGCGTGGGACTCGAGCCTACAACTGCAGTCGGGAAAAGGTGTCACGAGATTATGCGAGGCAGCCGTAAACCCTGTGGTACGACCGGCATGCATTGTCCCCTTGAAGAAACGCTTCATACAGGGCTTTCGGCCGTGTCGGATAAAAATTATCCCAACTCCGAAGGAGAAAACCGTATGCTGGCAATTTCGACCTATCCCATTCTCGACAATCAGGGTCAGGTGGACTTGATCATCCGATACGAGCGTGATGTCACCGAAAGGCGCAGAATGGAAGAGGCTCTGGCATTCCGTTCCAAGGAATTACAGAAGAGTCAGCATCAACTGGAGACACTCTTTGAATTTTCACGGCAGGTGAGCGTTAAAAGATCTCTGGCAGAGGTGGTTCTTTTCATCCATGAAATCACACGCAAAATCTTCCCCGACTCAGAGCTTCTTCTGTTACTCATGGATGATGACGGCCAGAAATTCCTTGATTTGGAAGAATGCAGCATTAAAGTTGTTGAGCCCTTGTCACACGCTTTGCAAAAACTTGAGCAGTCGGGATTGGTTAAAGACTTTGTCAGATATCTTCAAAAAAACATGGAAGACCGGATCGTCAATTCCCAACAAACCGAGGATATTCCCAATTTTCTAAAAGTTGTCTCGGAAAGCTATCAGAGTTGGTTCGGATTGCCTGTCTCCATACCCGAACACTGTATCGGTTACATGATGCTGGGCTTTCATTTCTTCTATGACTGTCCTCGAAAGGACCTGCAGTTTTTTCAAACTCTACTTAGACAGATAGCCGGCAACATTCGTCATTTGGTTGTCATCAATAAGGCGGAAAACAACCTGCTCCAACAGGAAACCGTCGAGAGAACTTTCCATGCAGAAATTATCGGTCAAAGCTCGGAGATGCAGAAAATTTATGAACTGATCGATCTGGTCTCGGAATCCAACGCCACTGTTTTGATAGCCGGTGAAAACGGCACAGGCAAAGAATTGGTCGCAAGGGCCATCCACAAGCAGAGTCATCGCAGAGAGGGGCCGTTCATCGTCGCCAATTGCTCGGCCTATTCACCGGCCTTGCTGGAAAGCGAACTTTTTGGACATGAAAAAGGAGCGTTTACCGGTGCCATTAAAACAAAAAAAGGAAGAATCGAGCGGGCCATAGGCGGCACCTTGTTTCTCGATGAGATCGGCAATATCGCTCTAGCCACTCAGATTTTGTTGCTCAGATTTCTCCAGGATCACTGTTTTGAGCGGGTTGGTGGAGAGGAAACCCTCGAGGCGGATGTACGGGTACTGGCTGCAACGAACCGGGATCTTTATTTGGAAATGGAAGCGGGCCGATTCAGGGATGATCTCTATTATCGCTTAAACGTTATCAGCATCGTCCTGCCGTGTCTGCGCGAACGTAAGGAAGATATTCCCCTGCTCTGCAAGCATTTTCTCAAAAAGTATAACCTGAAAGAAGGAAAAGAAATCCGGTCAATCTCCCCCGAAGCCATGCAAATTCTGATGGACTATGAATGGCCCGGCAACATTCGTCAACTGGAAAACTCCATTAGTCATTCCGTTATTCTTGCCCAGGATCAAATCATCGAGAAAAAGCATCTGCCATACTTCCTCAAGCAAGCCAAGGTAGATTTTCCCGCCACCTCTCTGGCCGAAAATGAACGGCGGTTAATTGCCGGAGTCCTCAAGAAATCTAACTGGAACAAACATGAAGCGGCCCGGAGTCTTGATATCAGCCGCAGCACTCTTTACAGCAAAATCCGCCGCTATGGTCTGAAAAAAGAGACCTCGCATGTCTGAAATATGAACAGAAGCGGGTCCTTTTTTGTACAGATTAAAAAACCCTATTGAGACTCACTGGTTAACTCTTTTTACCGGAGCCTTGAGTCAGATTTCATACATTAACCCCGGTCTTCCTTGAAATTACCAATGGCCGCATCCTGGTTGCCCCACTATTTTTTTCCGACTAACTAAATGATATTACATAGGAATATACTTTAGCATCTTGTGTATACGCGGCGTATCCGTTTTCTGGCAAGGATTTTGTATTAAATTTTGTATTGAAACAGATCCTCAATCAAAAGCTCAAATATGCTTTTGCTTTTAACGGTTAAGTTCTCTCCCAACTTAGAAATAAAAATCGATAAAAATTTGTTGTGTAAGCGTTCAAGACGTTCAAACACGCGGGGTAGTTTTTTTTGTGAAAAGAGTGATTAAAAGCGGTCAGATCCTTCCTTTTTCCTCGAAGGGAGAAAGGGCAAAATCAAAGGCATCTGAAAGGTTGTACCAACTCAGTCAAGTTGTTCAGCCAGAAGCTACCCACAATAACAGAAAGGAGGTGAGGCACCGCGGAAAAAAACCGCCTTCTCCCAGCGAGGCTTGCTTGTAGCAGAAATTTCTTGAGGTAGTGGGATTCGCTTTGCGGTCTGTTGCCGGCAGGAGGAGGTGGCTCAAGTCAATATCACAAAAACAATAAATTGGAGGTAAAAACATGGCAACGAAAAAGGATGTGGAAATAAACAGCCGGGCCGACACGCTCGACATGATGCATCCCGACATCAGACCCTGGCCGGTCACGCCGCCTCCTCCGCCGGAAGAAGTGCTGAAGGTGTATGCAAAGCGTAAGGCGGAGGACTTCGGTAAATGGTGTGAGGAAAACCTCAAGTACGAGTACTGCTTCGGCAAACCCGAAGCCCTCCAGGGGATGAGGTTTGTCTGTTGCGGCCAGTGGAGAATGGGCAACATGTTTTGCGGCGGACTGCTCTGCGAAGCCGGGGCCGAAGTGATCAAAGTGGAGCCGCCCGGAGGCGACCCCTTGAGAAAACTCACCCCCTTTGGCAGGGAAGAGTATATGCTCGAGAGCAAGATTACCGGCGAAAAATGCGGGCTAGACTTTCTCCATGAGATGAGGGGACAAAAATCAGTTACCATTAATCTCGAAACTGAAGAGGGCCGGGCCATTTACAAGACCCTTTGCAGCCAGGCCGACGGTGTGATCGATGAGATGCCACCGGGCTACATGGATAGCATCGGTCTGGGATACAGGGATCTTTGCGAGGAGATGCCGAGGCTGGTTTACTGTAATATCGCCGTACGCGGAACCTGGGGCTCCTATAAGGACAAGTTGTCCAAGTTCGGTCAATGGACGTTAGAGCCCTTTGGCGGCTGTGCCAACGCGTTTATCCACAACACCGGTTTTCCCCAGGACCAGCTTCCCAGGGGCAAGGGCGGGGATCCCACCCGGTCCGGTGTATGGTTTGCGGATTTTTGTGCCGGCGAGCAGGCGGCCAACAGCCTTTTGGCGGCGATCTTCTGGCGGAATTATTTGGGCGGAACGGGCCAGTTTATTGAGGTCACCGGTGCAGAGACCCAGATGGACATTCTTGACTTTGATATCAGTTGGTACGGTTTTAACGCCAGCATCAAGGCAAGGACCGGCGCCTGGGACCCCAACCTGAACCAGTATGAGTGGAATCCCTGCCGGGACGGATATATGATGATCGGCGGCCAGACCGACCGGCTCTGGTACCGGATCGGCATGTGTATCGAGCGAGACTTTCCGCAGTTTGGAAGACTGATCCACGAAGATCCCATCCTCAAGGAGATGGGCGGCAGGAACGCTTTGAATATGCTGATCAAGACGTACACCCTGACCACTCGATGGCTCAGGGACATCAACAGGTATGAGGCTGAGCAAAAGCTTCTGGAATATGAAATTGCGGCCGGGCCGGTTCTGTTCATCGATGAACTCTCCGAGTTTCCCCACTTCAAGTACCGTCCCTGGGTGTGCACCATTGATACGGATCATTACGGCACCATCCTCTTCTCCGTACCGCCCAACAACTATCAGATGAGGACGCCGCATCGGGTTAAAGTGCTGGGCAGGCCCCTCGGGTATGATAACTACGAGGTATTGCAGAAGTTGTGCGGCATCGGCCAGACACAAGTCAACGAATATATTGAAAAGGGGGTGATGTAATGGCTAAAGACCCACGTGTAACAAGAATTGAGGATCTGCCGGGCCCCAAGAGCAAGGAAGAGCTTGAAGAGATGAAGGCACCTTACGAGGAATACTGCAAGGCGCAGTTCGATCCGGGCAATGAGTTCTCAAAGCCCCAATCTCTAAAGGGTATCCGGTGGTTGAGCACTACCATGTATATCTTCACACCCCACTCCGTGTCCAACCTGGCAGAGTTGGGGGCCGATGTCATCAAGGTGGAGATGCCGAGAATGGGCGACCCCATGCGGCACTGTGCGCCGTTCAACGAGACGTATCTCTATCCGCTGCATGACTCCAGGCCCATGACCGGCACCGGTATGGGATATCTGAATGCAAACCCCAATGAATACCACATATCCATGGACTATCATATAGACGAGATCAAGGAAGCCTTCTACGCGCTGGTCAGGATGTCCGACGGATTGACGCAGTGCTACCGGCCGGGCACCTTCGACCGATGGAAGCAGAGTTATCGCTATTTGTTGGAGATCAATCCAAGGTTCATCTCCGTGTGGGGCGGCGGCTTCGGTTACGGGCCCAAGGTTTTTGGCGGCTCCTACGACATCCTGGGCCAGGCCCACGCGGGGCTCGCTTCGGTAACCGGCATGCACGAGTTCATGGGCGGCCACGCCACCAAGCACTCCAACTGGTGCATTGACTGGTATTCCGGCACCCAGATTACCTTCGGGATTCTGGCGGCCCTCCACTGGAGGGAAAAGTCGGGGCTTGGCACTAAGATTGAGTTCTCCCAGGTCCAGGCGGCCACCCGGTGTCTGGGGTATGCCGCTCCGCTGTACGGCAGGTTCGGCGTTGTCCGCCAGCGCTGGGGTAACTGGGATACCCAGCTCTGCGCCCACGGCATCATTCTGTGCGGCAAGTCCGACTATCCGGATGCACAGAACCCGCAGGACCGGCTGGAGGCCAGGTATGCTATGATTTCCGCGTTTCAGGATGAAGACTGGAAAGAGCTGTGCGCTATCACCGGCATGAACGACCTGTATGACAAGTATAAATCCCTTAATGAAAGGGCCGAGGGTGAAGCCCAGATCGAGATTTACGCGGCTCTGGAAAGATGGGCCGAAGACAAATCCAGGTCAGAAGTTGTAAAGATCTGCCAGGATGCCGGTCTGCTGGCCGAGCCGGTGATGAACGACAGGGAAGTCTACGAATGCGAGCACTACAGGGAGCGGGGCACCGTCAGATGGATGGATGACCCCATTTTTGGCGATGTATTGCAGCACGGATCTTATGCCGCAGGATTGATGTCCAAGACTCCCAGGCGACTCTTCTGGATCTGGCGGCCGGTGGGTGCTGATAACGTCAAGATCTACCATGAACTGCTCGGCTACCCGACGAAAACCATCGAAGAGTGGTATGAAAAGGCCTGGTTATAAAAGGAGGTATGAACCGTGTGTGATATGATCTGGTGTAAAAAAGATTTTGAGGGAAAGCCGTGTAATACGATTAACTACCTTGATCCTTACTGCTTCTGGAACTGGGAAGGCAATATCAACTGTGCCGAATGTGGGGCGGTTTACTATATCCACATGATCCAGGGCCATATGTACAAGGGCCCGGAGGACAGACCCGGTCAAAAACCTGACACCAGTCCGCTTTATGCGGATAAGCCCCTGGAGGGCTACAGATTTTACGGGGCGGGTATCGAAGGCAGGACCCGGCCGTTTGAGTGCCTGCCCAGACATATCTATCTGGGCGTGCCCGACATGGTGAAGTTCAGCATACGGAACCGGCCGGTTCGAGGATGGCGTCCCCAGCCGCCGGACGGCGGCATCGCCGGAAGCTATCCGTTCAACTGGGATCTTAAGCGGCTTTCTCCGGATGTATATGATGAGTATCAACA
>JAFDHQ010000066.1 GCA_019308685.1 Deltaproteobacteria bacterium | reverse complement strand
CGTTCCGCTCCAAAAGAGGGAAACGCCTGGGAAAACTTGCCGTCGTGAAATGCAGCGATGGATAAAAGCTCCGCCGCCGCAACGTTCCCCTGTCCGCCTCGACCATGTATTCTGATTTCAATCATATGGTTCACCTTTCACCTCCCGGGTTTTCAGGGGAGGGCAAATAAAAAAAAATGATAAAAGTACAGTTAGATGAGATATAGATCTTCGATTGACATTAAAGCATATAAATGTAATGATTCTTTAGTGTCAACAAAAAAAAGTGTGTTAATAAATGGAATTGGATTATTCCAGTATTATAAGTTTTTTAAAGTAATAGTCAACATAAAATGTTAGCTCTATATAAGTCAAAGGTCTCATATTATAGCGCTTCACCTGACGATAGATCTCCTTTCATAATCCGGGTAAATCAATGACAAAAACCAAAGGCAAAATTCCTCCGGTCGTCACACTTAATTATTCCAAGGGCGACTTGATCATCAAAGAGGGCGACTATGGAATCTCGATATATGAGATTATAAGCGGTAAAGTCGGAATCTATGTGGAATCGGGCGGTACGGAAACCAGCGTTGCTGTCCTCGGCCCCGGCATGATTGTCGGTGAAATGGCCTTTATTGAAGGTAACACCAAACCGCGTTCCGCATCGGCCAGGGCCCTTGAAGACTGTTGTCTGGAAGTGTGGCATCCTGCGATGCTTTTGGATGCTTATAAAAAGATGCCTGACATTCTGAGACTCATCACAGGCCAAGCGTTAAAGCTTATTGTGCGGATGAACAAAATGGTCGTTGAATTAAGCTTAAAACAAGGACCGTCAAAGGACGGGCAAACTCAGGAGTTGTCCGATCAGTGGACAGAGGCGCGCAAGTGTTTCCGTAAAAAGGTCAGTCTGGAATGCGTTTTTCGACCGGTAAACAGTCCCAAGAGGGTTAAACTTATCGGCCGAATCAGGGATATCAGCAAAGGGGGCCTGCAGATGACGGTCAAGACGTCGGGCTTACTCAATTACACCCTGGCCTCTGGGGATGAACTTTTCATAAGCACCAATTTTACTTTAGATCAAAAAGTGAATATGACCGCTAAAGTTGCCCGGCTCCAAAAAGAGAACACAGGCGATACGATTTCCCTGGGAATGGTATTTACCCATTTGGACCCGGATGATCGAAGAAGGTTGGGCTTCTTTTTGATGCCGTAAGGGAGGTTTATAAATGAGTGTCAGTTCAGAGGTGCTCGGTTATGTTGTGAGCGAGGAAAGTTATGCGGACAAGGCTGTTATCGTTAAAGAAGGAAGTGTTGGTGACTGGGTTTATGTTATTTTAAAAGGCCGAGTCAAAATAAAAAAGCAGACTTCCGGGGGCTTGCTGACCATTGATACATTGTCTGAAGGAAATTTTGTCGGAGAAATGGCCATGTTAAAACACAGTAATAGTAAACGTACCGCTTGGGCGGTTGCGGATGGACCGGTTGAATTAGGGGTGCTTGATTCTGTCCGTTTGGCACAGGAATGGGAGTCCCAACCACCGAAAATAAAAAAGCTCATATCAAATCTCATTCAAAACATCGAGAAATCGACCCAAAAGGCGGCCGATATGATTGAAGCATTAAAGTAGTTCGCAAAATAATATTTTAAAATGCGTCACATTTGTCTCACATTTAATGCAAAAAATATTACCCGTCATATCATAGAGACCTTTGGAAAATGTCCAATTTTGTTCAAGGCCAAGGAAGGCGAAAATTTTAACCACAGGAATACATTGAGTATTTTGAGGATTAAAATTTGAGCCTGACGCAGGAATTGGGCAAAAGGGGGCGTTTTGCAAAGGTCTTTCATACAATTCTTTCATAGAAGACCTTAAACCGGTCCAGGATTTTGGGAACAACCTCAACTCCGATTCCGGTTCCTTGGGGTAAATTTATGAAGCCGTCCGGTTCCAGAACCACGGGCTTGTCAACGATATCTTCAGTAAAATAGCGTGAAGTTTCCGAAGTGTCACCGGGGAGAACAAATCCCGGGAGTGTCTGAAGGTGAATGTTAAAGGCTCTTCCGATTCCGGTTTCAAGCATACCTCCTGACCATACGTTGATGCTGTTGTTTAAACAGAACTCCTGAATCTTTTTAGATTTTATCATCCCGCCCACTCGTCCCTGTTTTATGTTGATTATTTTACAGCTCCCAAGAGCGACGGCGGTTTTTGCGTCATTAAGATTCGTTATCGATTCATCAAGACAGATCGGAGTATCCATTCGCTGCTGAAGCAATGAATGGTGATATATATCATCGTAACACAATGGCTGCTCAATCATCATGAGATGAAATTCATCGAGTTGTTTGAGAATATGTGAATCATCGTAAGAGTAATCGCCGTTTGCGTCGGCCATTAGTCGAACATCCGGAAATGTCCTGCGAACCGTTTTAAGGAGCTCGGTGTCCTTTCCCTTTTTTATTTTTATTTTGATTCTGTGATACTTTTTGTTACATGCATTCTTGATCGATTCAAGGAGATCATCCATGTTTTCCATGATTCCGATACTGATCCCAGACATTATTTTTTTGGATTTACCTCCGATGAGTTCAAACAGAGGAATCTCACATTTTCTAGCCATAAGATCCAAAAGAGCATTTTCTACAGCGGCCTTGGCCATATAATGCCCTCTAATCCGTTCAAATTTCAACAAAGCGTCCTGTATAGAAAAATTTTCCAGAGTCATTAGAAGGGTTACCAGGAATTTTTTAATAATATGAATAGATGTTGAATTGGTTTCATAGCAATAATAAGGATCCGGAGAAGTTATGCATTCTCCCCATCCGAAAAAATCATCGGAAATGATTTTCAAAAGCAATGCTTCTCTGTGGGTCTGAACGGAAAAGCTTGTTTCAAAAGGTTTGACGAGAGGAAGTTTTACAATAAACAGCTCCACCGAATCGATTTTCCGTATTCTTTTCATCGATCCTTTTATCTCCTTAATTTATAAAACATTCTCTTTTTATCTTTTGAGAATACAATGTCTCTGACAACATAGCCCTTCTTGAAGGCCGATTCGAAAAGATGTCGCGTTTTCGTTCTCCATTCAACGGCTTGATCCAAATGGGTTTCTTTCAATAATCTTATGTTTTCGGGCAGTTCAATGTACGCTGTTTCTTGGGTGAACTTTTCCAGTTTTTCTGAAGAAATGACCTCAATAATTGAAGGCTCCTTTTTTTCCATTTTTTTGACAACTCTATCAGATTTTAAATTCCAGGTAACAATAAGGCGGTCCGTAGAAAGTCCCTTGTGGAGACCACTTTCTCCCTCCCCGTATATATTCCTTTCGTACTCCCTACTCATCACTCCCAATCTGTGAAAATTAAAATAAGCATTCATCGATTCAAGGGGGTCAAAATTCCAACGCATCACATCGTATCCCATTTTAAGTACTTCTTCTCGCTGTGCTTTTTTGAGTAAAAAACCAAACCCGCTGGACTGATATTCTTTTTTGACGCCGGTCATGTGAGAGTAAATGAAGTACTCTCCTTTCCATTTTCCAATAATTGCATAGGTAAAACCGGCCAGTTGGCCATGGGCGAACAATCCGTAGACAAGGCCTCCATATTTTTGTACCCTTGTCATCAGGTGGTGTGGTTCCGTATCCAGATCCGAAAACCCCCAGGCACTTTTCTGGATATCAAGTAATTTCTTAAAATCATTAATTTCTTTTATTTTTTTTAGTTCAATCATAATAAATCTCCGGATAGAGGTATTGGGCACTTTGGATAAATTTAACGGGAATATCTATAAACTTCAAAGCTGGGAACCTTGGACACGTTTCTATAAGATACTATTTATCGGTGCTGCAATGTAGCCTGGGATTTGAATTTTATTTTTTTTAAGAATATCTGGCAGTTTTTTGTTGCAAAAAACATTTATCCATTCTCTGGACGTCTTTATGCTGTCAAACTGGAAGTAAGTATTTTGACATTCTGTTACGATGCTGTAATTTAAAAAATTTATTTTTAAAGCTTCCTTTTCACCTTTTAGTAAAACTTTTAAGAATATGGTTTTATCCTTGGAATTAACAACGAATTCGACTAGTTTTCCGTAGTCATTGATTAAAATATTTGCCACCAATTGTAACGCTTTTGATATAATTTTATCTTTCTTTTTATTGAAAATTGATGTCATTATTAAAGGTCACAGACTTTCTATTTTGCAATCTATCGGGATGAAGCATAGAGAGCCGGATTTTATATTTTATAGTATTTCTTCAAAATAGAATAAAGCTGCTTAATTTTATTTTGATCCCAAAAAAATAAGATAGCATTTTAGCAAATTTTGTCAAACATATCGTCAAAACGGCGATTATCGTTGAAACTAAACCGAATAAAATGCTTGACAATATGGACCGGAATACTTAGTTTTGATTTTTTGAGTATATACTCATAAAGGATTGTTATGGTTAGACCCAAAAAGCATCGAATGGTGGCTTTTAATCCTGACATCAGCTACTTCAAGCCAAGAGGAATACCCATGCGCGATCTTTCCGAAGTGCGGCTTACGGTTGATGAACGTGAAGCCATAAGGCTTGCCGATCTTCAGGGTATGTCCCATGAAGAAGCAGGGCAACACATGCATATTTCAAGAGCCACTTTTGGCCGGATTATTCAGCGGGCCAGAAAAGTCGTTGCAGATGCTCTGATTAACGGCAAGGCCATAAATGTTGAAGGCGGGAACTACAAGATGGTCGATCAAGTAAGAACGTTTATGTGTGCCAAATGCAATCACAAATGGGTTGAATCTCTGGGTACGGGAAGGCCTGAAAGGTGCCCAAAATGTTTTCATTTCTAATCAGAAGACCTCTCGGAAATCTTCATGAAATATTCCGGTGAGTAGTGATATAAATTTTATTAGGAGATAAGAACTATGGTACAAATTCAAAAAAGTGTTGATGAAGTCCAAAAAAAGCAAAAAGCACAGGCGGAACAGGATGCTTCTGTGGATAGATCTTTGAAAAAAATAAAGAAAAAATTCGTCGTATTAAGCGGCAAAGGCGGGGTGGGCAAAACCAGTACTTCTGTTAACCTGGCCATTGCACTTGCCAAAAAGGGATTCAATGTGGGAATTATGGATGTGGATTTGCATGGACCTGACGTACCGAGAATGCTCGGGTTGAAAGGGATGCTGGGTCTGAGTAAGACGAATAAACTGGATCCCATGAGCTATCTGGATAACTTGAAAGTCGTTTCAATAGAATCGCTGATTGCAAGTAAAGACGATGCCGTTATATGGAGAGGACCCCTCAAATATTCCGCCATCCGGCAATTTATCGGTGAAGTTGAATGGGGTGATTTAGACTTTCTGATCATTGATTCCCCCCCGGGAACCGGTGATGAACCTTTGACCGTTGCACAGACCATTTCCGATGCCCAGGCAATTATAGTTACAACACCACAGGAGGTGGCCCTGGCGGACGTCAGAAAATCCATCAATTTCTGCAGAACCGTAAAAATGGAGATCTATGGTCTTATTGAAAATATGAGCGGCTTTACCTGTCCCCACTGTAATAAAATGGTCGAGTTGTTCGGAACCGGTGGAGGAGAAAAAACCGCCAGGGACGCAGGTATTCAGTTTTTGGGAAGAATTCCGTTTGATCCAAATTTTGTTTCATGCGGCGATAACGGCATCTCTTTTCAGGAAAAATATACAGATTCTCAGGTCACCCAGGTATTTGCCGAGATAGCTGAGAAAATATCCAAATAAATTAACGTCTCGAAAATTCTACAATTTGTAGGATTTCCGGGACGTAAAATCAGCCAATGACAAGTAACCTGTGTTCAAAGTCCGCCGATCTTTTTTGGCGTAATAAATGATAGAGATAAATTCTATGGTTTGATCCAGATTCCTTGCTTAATATAAGACCGAGTAACGTCTTTCAGAGCTTTTTTTTGCTCAATAAACCGTGATTTCATGCCGAGTAGCCATTCCCTGTGCTTTACCGCTTCTTCCTTGCTGAGAAAAAGCTCATAAACAATTCTGCTCTGTTTATTTACTGCCATAATCAGTTTTAAAAAACTTTGAATGGCAAGTAAACTATAACCTTCCTTGCCCTCAATACCTGCTATGACAACGCCCACAGCCGGTTTATGCCATAGTTTTTCAATGTGGGCCAACAATGAAATCCCTCTGTCAAGAAACTGTTTGATGCATGAATTTATGCCCAAAAAATAGGTGGGTGCGGATACGATCAATGCATCTGCCTCAACAATGGCCGTGACCACTGTAGCCAGGTCACCTTCAATCACGCAATGTCCAGTCTTGAAAAGACACTGGTAGCATCCCCTGCAAGGGAGGATCTTAAAATCCTGGAGACGCAACAACTTCAATTCATGAGGTATTGAAATCTGCCTGCTGATTTCTTTAACCATGATTTCGCAATTTCCCAATTTTCGTGGAGAACCGATAATACCTAAAATTTTTTTCATAAATATCACCTCAAAAAAGATTTCTAATGTTGAAGAAGGCCGAATCGGAGGATCAGGATTTTGATGTTAGATTAAAACAGTGACTTGCTATCTATCAATATTTATTTTATAAAAAGTTTGATTGGGATAATCTCGTAAAAGATTTTTTATCAATGTGTCAATTTTTCTTTAATTCCTTAAAATTAAATTTTGTGCATTTATTGGAAAAACAAAGTTATGGTAGAAAAAAAGAATAATATGCATGTAAATATCGGAGGAATAGAACTAAAAAATCCGGTAATGACCGCATCCGGAACCTTCGGATATGCCCGTGAATTTGAAAAGCTTATCGATTTAAACCGTCTGGGCGCCGTTATCGTGAAGGGTTTGTCCCTTGAACCGTCCAGAGGGAACCCGCCGCCGAGAATCGTTGAAACACCGTGCGGTATGCTGAATGCCATTGGCCTGGAAAACGTGGGCCTGGAAGCATTTGTGAAAGAAAAATTACCGGTTTTAAAAATGATTGAACCGCCGGTGTTTGTAAACATCTATGGAAAAAGTATCGCAGATTATGCTGAACTGGCCTCGCGCCTTGAAGATATTGAAGAAGTATCCGGTATTGAGGTAAACATTTCATGTCCCAATGTAACGTGCGGCGGTATGGCCTTTGGGGCTTATCCTAAATCCGCAGCCCAGGTTGTCCGGGCGGTTAGAAAGCGCACGACCCGGCCCCTGATGATCAAGCTTTCTCCCAATGTAACCGATATTACTGAAATCGCTCGCAGTGTGGAAGGAGAAGGCGCCGATTCGATCTCTCTGATTAACACCATAACGGGTATGGCCATAGATATTGAAACCCGACGTCCAAAGCTTGCCAATATAACCGGAGGTCTTTCCGGACCGGCAATCCGGCCCGTTGCCCTCCGAATGGTATGGCAGGTGGCTCAGGTGGTCAACGTACCGGTTATCGGCGTTGGTGGAATCATGACGGCAAAAGATGCACTGGAGTTTTTGATCGCAGGGGCTGTAGCGGTTCAGGTGGGTACGGCCAATTTTATAAACCCTCATGCCACTATAGATATCATAGAAGGGATAGAAGCATTTCTAGTGGAAAAAAATATTACTGACCTGGCGGATATTATCGGTACTCTGAACGTATAACCTGAATCTTGTATGAAAATGGTAAACCCGCCTGCCACTGCGAGGCATGAGAGGGCAGGTCGGATGATGATCTTTTTTCTCATCAATTTTCATACAAGATTCAGGTATAAAATTTTGCCCAAGGGGTCTTGCAGCCCCTTGGGCTTTTTTCAAAACAGGGTCAGGTGGTTGCGACCACGGGATTGGTTTTCAAGTACTCCAGACGGTTGAGTCCGTTGATATAGGCTTTGGCACTGGCAGTGATGATGTCGGGGTCCGCCCCTCTGCCCAATGCGATTAACCCATTTTCGCTCAAACGAACCGTGACTTCACCTTGGGCATCCGTGCCACCGGTAAGGGCACTCACCGAAAACCTCAACAGTTCTGATTCGGTTCCCGTGAGTTTGGCAATACTGTCATAGGCGGCATCAATGGGGCCGTTTCCGTAACCCGCACCCTGGACCGGCCTTCCATTTATAGTGAGTTTGACTGTTGCCATGGGGATAACGGTTGTTCCACATGTCACATGGAGATATTCCAGACGGAAGGTATCGGTAGTACGCAGAATTCCCTCTGTTACAATGACTTCCAGGTCTTCATCCATAACATGTTTTTTCTTATCCGCCAGCTCCTTGAATTTTTTAAAAACGAGCTTCAATTCTTCATCGGAAAGGTCGTATCCCAGCTCCTTTAAACGTGAGCGAAGAGCATGTCTCCCTGAGTGCTTGCCCAGAACCAGCTTGCTGGCGCTGAGACCGATGGTTTCCGGTTTCATAATTTCATAGGTCATGGGATTTTTAAGAACGCCGTCCTGATGAATTCCGGCCTCGTGGGCAAATGCATTGGCTCCCACGATGGCCTTGTTGGGCTGAACCATGATACCGGTAATCATACTGACCAGCCGGCTCGTGGGATAGATCAGCTCGGTGTTGATATTGGAAGATAGCGGAAGATAATTCGGCCGGGTGTGAATGGCCATGATAAATTCTTCCAGAGAGGTATTTCCGGCCCTTTCACCGATGCCGTTGATGGTCACTTCTGCCTGTCTGGCACCGGCACTGACTGCCGCAATGGTATTTGCAGTGGCAAGACCCAGGTCATTGTGACAGTGGACACTTACAACGGCTTTATTTATATTGGGGGTATGGCTCATAACATACTTTACCAGATCGGAAAATTCCATGGGTATGGCATAGCCTACGGTGTCCGGAATGTTTATGGTTGTTGCGCCGGCTTCAATGGCGGCTTCGAAAACCTTGCACAAAAAGTCTCGATCACTCCGGGATGCATCCTCGGCTGAAAACTCAATATTGTCGGTAAAAGACCGGGCATATTTGACGGCTTCCACAGCGGTTTTAAGAACTTCGTCCTTTGTCATGCTCAGTTTGTAGTGCATGTGGAGGTCCGATGTAGCGATAAAGGTATGGATCCTCGGTTTTTTTGCGTGCCGGATTGCCCCCCAGGCACGGTCGATATCGGCTTTGGACGTACGCGCCAATGCGGCAACTTCAGTATGTTTCAGCTTTCCTGCGATATTGGAAACAGCCTCAAAATCTCCATCCGATGCTGCCGGAAATCCGGCTTCCAGAACATCTACCCTCAGCTTTTCCAGCTGAATGGCAAGCCGCATCTTTTCGCTGGTATTCATGCTGGCGCCGGGAGATTGTTCCCCGTCTCTTAATGTGGTATCGAATATAATGACTTGTTCTTCCATTATTTTACTCCTTTTTTTCAGGGTTTGGGTTTCAGCTATTAATTTGTCCCTGTTACTACAATGAGTAAAATCCGACCAAGGATAGGCCGCAGGACAGGATAAAGAAATTGTCCTGCGGCATTGATTCCATCTCTTTTAATCAAGACTCTATTCCTTTTCATGGTTATTTGTTATTGTTTTGCCATAGACAGCTTATAATGAACACTTTCTGCCAGGGCATGCCAGCTCGCTTCGATAATATCCTCGGAAACACCGATGGTGCTCCAGATATCATCATGATCCCGAGACTCTATAAACACGCGAACCCGCGCGGCGGTTCCTTTTCGTCCGTCGATGACCCGGACCTTGAAATCGATCAGTCGCATGGCTTCCAGTTCGGGATAAAATTTATTCAGGGCTTTGCGCAGGGCGTTATCCAAAGCACTGACCGGCCCGTCTCCTTCAGCGGCGGTGATTTCTTCCTTGCCGCCTACGGAAATTTTGATGGTGGCGTGGGCGGAACAGGGGCGCTCAGCGTCCTTTTCAATGTGCACTCTGAAGGATTTGAGCTCAAATACGGGACGGTACTGGTCGGTAAATTTCTCCAGAAAGATTTTGAACGACGCGTCAGCCACATCAAACTGGTACCCCTCCTGTTCCATGCGTTTAACTTCCGTAACGATTTTGCGACTGTCAAATCCGTTGGCATTCAGCTCGATACCGAGTTCTTTGGCCTTGTATTCAATGTTTCTTTTTCCGGAAAGATCCGACACCAGAACCCGGCGCTTGTTGCCCACCAGTTCCGGTTCCATATGTTCATATGCTCTGGATACTTTCATGATCGCACTTACATGAATGCCCCCTTTGTGGGCAAATGCACTATTTCCCACGAAAGGTCTGCTGTTTAACGGGATCATATTGGCGGTTTCGCTCACAAACCTGGAGAGAGATTTCAGTTTTGCCATGTTTTCAGCAGAAACACACGGGCGCTTCATCTTGTAATAGAGTATGGGTATGATAGATGTGAGATCCGCATTGCCGCATCTTTCTCCGTATCCATTGATGGTCCCCTGGACCATCACCGCACCGGATTCCACGGCCTGGATGGAATTGGCCACGGCCAGGCCGCTGTCGTTGTGGGTATGAATGCCGATTTTAACCGGTAGCGCATCCGGTTTTGTATGGTATTTTTCAGCAAGTCGACGGCAAACCTCGTTTATTATGGATTCGATTTCAGACGGCAGGCTGCCGCCGTTGGTGTCACAGGGGACAATAAATTCCGCACCGGCATCTATGGCGGCAAATAAGGTTTCCAGGGCATAGTCACTGTTATCCTTGAAGCCGTCAAAAAAATGTTCGGCATCATAGACCACTTCGCGATCATGTTCTCTCAGATAAGCAACGGATTCTCGGATCATGGCAAGGTTTTCTTCCAGGGTATTGTTCATGACCTGCTTAATATGAAGATCCCACGTTTTCCCGAATATGGCTACCGCAGGGGTGTTGGCTTTCAGCAACGCGATCAAGTTGGGGTCGTCGGCCGGGTCGATACCGGGTTTGCGAGTAGAACCGAACGCCGTTATACGAGTATTTTTGAATTTTACTTCTTGTGCAAGATCGAAAAATTGCATGTCCCTGGGGTTGGAACCCGGCCAGCCGCCTTCGATGTAATGAATGCCGAAATCATCCAGCCGTTTGGCGATTTGTACCTTTTCCATGGCGGAAAAGTTTATATTCTCTCCCTGGGTTCCATCCCTTAGGGTGGTATCATATAAGAAGATCGGTTCCATGATGTTATACTCCTATTATATAGTTCCTAATTGCTTATTAAAGCAGTATCAAAAATTTATTTTTACATTGAAAATATGTTTCTTTGAGCCATGCCTGTCCCGCATGGCGGGGGTCAGAGATAGATGGCTCTGCTTTGCAGTTTTGTGTCTAAAATCACAAATTCCAAGCACCAAATTTCAAATAAATCACAAATTTAAAATCTCAAATTCCAAACAAGGGCAAAAGCCATTTTTTTATTTTTTTGTTTGTTATTTCGAATTTCGGTAATTGGTATTTATTTGTTATTTGTGTTTTGTTATTTGGGATTTCAATATGTCAATGAATTTCCAACAAAGCAAATCCCCTCTGGGGATAATCAAAGCCTGGTTTTCTGGACCAGGATTTTTATGGTTATCGATTTTCGGGCCGTAACGCCCGTACCGCAGCTCCGGCCCGCCACATTTCAGAATTTTTAATGATGTCAAGCTCCTTTTGCAGTTTTTCAAGGTAGTCGGGCGCGCTATTTGCCTCAATCACCCGTTGGGTTTCTATGCCGGAAACCACTCTTTCATAAAGTTCGTCAAACAGGGGAGCCACTGCATCCCGAAACTTGGGCGCCCAGTCCAGGGCCCCGCGCTGGGCGGTTGTACTGCAGTTTGAAAACATCCAGTCCATGCCGTTTTCAGCCACCAGTCGGATAAGGCTCTGAGTGAGTTCCTCCACGGTCTCATTAAAGGCTTCACTGGGTGAATGCCCGTGCTTTCGCAAAAGGTTGTACTGGGCTTCCATAACACCTGCCAGGCAGCCCATAAGAACACCGCGTTCACCGGTAAGATCACTATGAACTTCTTTTTCAAAAGTGGTGGGGAAAAGATAGCCGGATCCGATGGCAATTCCTAATGCCAATGTTCTTTCCTTTGCTCTGCCCGTATAGTCCTGGTAGACCGCAAAACTGGAATTGATGCCGCTTCCGTCCAGAAAATTCCTGCGTACATTGGTTCCCGACCCTTTTGGTGCCACCATAATTACGTCAACATTATCAGGGGGTATGACACCGGTTTGGTCCTTATAAACAATTGAAAAACCGTGAGAAAAATAAAGCGCATCCCCTTCGTTAAGGCATTCTTTTATCTCAGGCCAGGTGGCTGCCTGCCCTGCATCGGAAAGGAGTTCTTTAATGATAGTCCCCTGCTTTGCTGCTTCTTTGAGGGGAAATAAGGTTTCACCGGGAACAAACCCGTCGGCAACAGCCTTATTCCAGTAATGGTCTCCCTCAAGCTGTCCTATGATCACCTTAAATCCGTTATCTTTAAGATTGAGCGCTTGAGCCGGTCCCTGAACGCCATAGCCGAGAATTACAATTGTTTCATCTTTAAGTACTTCTTTAGCTTTTTCCAATGAAAATTCTTGCGAAGTAATTACTTCTTCTTCAATACCACCGAAATTTATTATAGCCATGTTATTCTCCTATACAAATGTTAAAATAAAGAAATTGAAACCCAAAAAATTGACAAAACTATAAGACACGAAGAAAGATTAGTTAAAATCCTGGCCCAAAGGAGCAGGCTTTGCTTTGCCCCTGAAAGGGGCTGTTTTA
>JAFDHQ010000260.1 GCA_019308685.1 Deltaproteobacteria bacterium | reverse complement strand
CTACGGTGGCACACCTGATGGAAGTTTTAGATCGTGAGCGCGTGACCGTCGCCTCTGCCGTCGGCGTGCGAGCTACTACAGCCAGAGAGTGGCTCAAGATGGCCTATAACGCCGACGGAGACAATCTGCACGATGCCATTCAAAACCATTCTGGTTACCGGGGTATCAACGCACCACCCACCCTTACCCATCGCTACATCACTGAGGATATTCCTATGAGTCTGGTACCCATCGCATCACTAGGAAATCATTATGGGGTTTCCGTGCGCGGTATGGAAAGCATCATTCGCCTGGCTTGTATTGCCCACCAAACCGATTATTGGCGACGGGGTCGCACCCTGGAACGGTTGGGGGTCAAGCACCTAAGTGTCAGCGAATTGACCCGCTATGTAACCGGGCAAACTAAACATCAAATGCCCATTGTTGCACGTCACCCAAAACTAGCCCCAATATCAGTAACCAGAGTTGAACAAGCTCGCAAAATCAATAGTAAAGGGTTGCTTGCATAGTGCACAATTAGTCAATGGTCTGAAATTGCCCGGGCTGAGGAGAGTCACTCTGTTGCTGATTTAATTAGATTGTTATGGGAGCCGTTAAAGACAAGGGGTTTCGAGTTTACGGTTGAGCAAAAGGAAGATGGAATCCAAGTTTATTGCACCAAGTGTGCTCTCTATGATTTAGCCCGTGAGATTAATGGAACTGATTGGATGTTCTATCTTAACTGTGGCACAGATCCGTATATAGTAGAAGGATTCAATCCGAAAATTAAATTCCAGCGTGCTAAAACATTGATGGAAGGGCATGAATGTTGCGATCATTATTATGAATATCAGGATTGAAATGACTAAGTGCGGCCTAACAATTCGCTGCCCCAGAAAACCGCTGGGGTCTTCGTCAGCCGACCCCGCGGGCTGGGCAAATTGCATTTGATGGTTCTTGACGGACAATCTTGAAAAGAAGGATAAGGTGCGAGCGGGGCAGCTGAACTCAAAGCCGCTAGGCTGTTTCTCTTAGCCAGCTTCTAAGCATCTACAGCAATATCGAGCATAGAAACAAGAGCCTACTCAGCAAGGAGACCAAATGCCCGATCAGCGTATAACAAAACTAGCAAAAGTGCTCACTAATTATTCTCTCAACTTACAAGCAGGGGAGCAAATGCTTTTGAGTTCGACCCATCTTGCCCATGAATTAACACTTGCAGTTTACAGAGAAGCTATTCTAGCAGGTGCTCATGTGACTATTCAGCAGAAGGTACCAGGAACACGCGAGGTTTTTCTTAAGTATGCAAGCGATGCTCAACTTGAGTACCTTTCCCCCATTCGGAAACTGATTTACGAGACTTTCGATGTAGAACTAAGTATCATTGCACCTGCCAATCTACGCGAACTTTCGGGGGTGGATCCTGATCGTCAGAAGCTGTCGATGAAACCGATCGGAGAATTGACGAGAATTGCAAACGAGCGCAGTTCCCGTGGTAGCGAGCGCAGACTATGTATCACTATTTTCCCAACAAATGCATTAGCACAAGAAGCAGATATGAGTTTATCCGAATATGAAAACTTCGTTTTCAGAGCTGGTTTGCTTGATTTGCCCGATCCGGTAGCGGCATGGAAAGAAGTGGGAGCGAAGCAAGAAAGACTCATCAGTTGGTTGTCGGGGAAAGACCGGGTGACAATTTCAGGTCCCCACATTGATTTGCATCTTTCTATAAAAAAGCGCAGTTTCCTGAGTGCAAGTGGAAAGGGAAACTTCCCGGATGGAGAAATTTTTACATCCCCGGTTGAAACATCTGTCAATGGCTGGGTGCGGTTCTCTTATTCGGGCATATTCGCAGGCAACGAAATTTCAGATATCGAATTATGGCTTGAAGACGGAAAGATCATCAAAGAGCAAGCATCAAAAGGAGAAGAGGTGCTGACTTCACTGTTAAATACAGACAATGGCTCTCGCTTTTTTGGAGAGTGGGGCATAGGTACCAATTACGGGATTCGATGTTTCACTAAGAACATGCTTTTCGATGAAAAAATAGGTGGCACAATACATTTTGCAGTCGGGCAGGGCTTTATTGATGCAGGTGGACGGAATCATTCTGGACTTCATTGGGACATGCTCTGCGACATGTCGGAAAGTGAAATTGTAATAGACGGAGAGCCGTTCTATCGAAACGGGAAAACCGTGATATAGATTTGTTTGAAGACAAAAGCAATGCACATGAAAACAGCCTAACCCCTATTGCACCTGACCTGCTTCGCAGGAGTGTACGCAGCGAAAAATTGCAGTCAGACACTCTGGTTTACAATATTTGGGACAGTCACACCGCAGGCGGGTGTATAAATCGTTAGGCAGATTTCCTTTAGGGAATAACCTCATGAAAAAGCTACTGTTTTCTTTTGTGGTAATCTCTGGACTCCTTGCCAGCTGCACTCAAGCCGATACAGTACCAACG
>JAFDHQ010000259.1 GCA_019308685.1 Deltaproteobacteria bacterium | reverse complement strand
TCCCACAACGATTCCGGGGGCAATTCCCATGTCTGCGGCAAAATCAGAAACGGTCTTTTTACTGAATCGATCTGTATTATCAAGAAAGCGCTTGTATTTATCTTCAGGAATAAGAAAATTGGCAGCAAAGCGGTTGACCTCTTTTTCCTCTTTCCGGCTACTCAATTTAATATCTCCCTCATCTATAAAGACTTCTTTTTTACCATGATGTAGAATATGGCCTGCTTCATGAAAGAATGTAAACCAGAAGTGATCATCCCGTTTATGCCTCAAGCTTTGCATAATAAGGGCTTTATCCTTGTTTAGCCAACGGGTTGCGCCACTCAAATGCGTCCCGGGCAATTCTGACACAAAAACCACTGCAACTCCTGCCTTTCGGCATAAATCCTTCATACGAGGTTCGAAAACATCCGGCGGTTTGTTTGTCAATCTCCTGATCTCGCGTAAAACAGTTTTAAACGCCACTTTATTATACGGCATAGTGTCAATGGTTTCGGCGATTAATTCTCCGATTCTCAGCCATGTTGCAACCGATTCCGGCGCAATTTTGTACGAAGGTGAACGTCGATAAGCGATTGACATCCTGCGAAACCGTTTTTCCCATGCTGTTATGGAACCCACGGCAAAGAAATTAAGTAGACCCTCGACTTTTTCGACAGCATTGGCCGGTTTTTTGATTAATTCCCGACGGACAAGCTCCTTTACAGGAAAACGGTCTGCCCACGCTTTTTGGTCTTCAAGTTTTTTTCTGGCAACTATTTTAGCTTCGTATAAACGGTAAAATGCCTCTAGGTTATTCCAAACATCAGCTGAAACTCCGAGCACTCTTTCAAACTGTATGGCCGTTTCCGGTGTTACCGGTGCTTTACCATTGATAATTTGGCTGACTGTTTTTGCCGTAAGTCCGCATCGTTCTGCAAAATCAGCCTTTTTTATTCCCCGTGCAAAAAGCGTTTCATCTAAAATTTCACCCGGATGGACAGCATAATCCGGTGCATAAGTATTGGTATCTGTTGAAGCCATTAGTGGTAATCCTCCACACCCAATATGGTTATGGCCGTAACTCTTTTAATATCTATACCGCCATCATCTTTCTTGGGTAAAGGCTTATGGTTGGGTTTAAAAATCAGACGATATGGTTGTTTAAGATCCACTGTAAATTTACCCTTCCTAGCCCTCTTAAGTTCATGCCTTCTTTCAGGAGGGCGATGGCTTACATCCTCCAGGGTTGGTGCAGCACGCAAAACCATCATACGCCGAATGATAATTCTTACATTTTCTGATCCATATTCTTTACGTAATAACTTTTCAGAATTAAATATTTTGGTTAGCTTTTGAGTTGCAAAATTTATATCCATATTATAAAAGGCTTTACCTGTTAAGTAAAGGAAAAAATTTATACGATACATAGACACTTGTGCTCAGCATTCGCAAATATTTAAGTAGTTATTTGTCTAAACCCTTTTCCTCGGCCTATTCCTAACTTCGCCTCTTTTGCTTCCCTTCGCACTTCTCTCAAAATTTCAAGATCAACATTTTGAATTATTACAACATGTTTAATATCAATAGATTGATCGGTTATTCTTCAAGCGGACCCACATATCCGCAGACGCCGGTTCTGGGTGAATTCACAAGCGGCATTGCATAATCTTCACCACATTCGTGCGCTTTTATACATTTATCACAGTAATCCTCCATACATAATGAGCATATTTGAGTGGCAATCTTTTTACAATTTTCGCATTCAAACACCGGAGGATGGTTTCTGGCGAGTATTCTGATGGATTCGTCAATTGCGCCCTTTCTTATAGACATAACCTGTAGCGCCAGTACCGTCGGTGTCCCGAAATCATATTTATGGTCAAATTTATCTTTCAGATCCAACACGCTCTCAAGGGGTATATTCATCGATTCGGGCGCATCTCCCCAGAAATCATCCGGTTCCTCATAACTTAAATATCTGACGCCACGGATAGTAAATTGACTTAAATGCCCGCAACATTCCAGCCAGATTCCCCTTAAAAAATCATCAAGATCCAAAAGGGTTGCCATACCCTCCATCTCAATATGAAACCAGTAGAGTCTCCCTGCCGATATTTTTAAGTGGTATATATAGCCTTGGTTCTTTCCCCTATTATTTAACGTTTCATCTTTCTCTTTTTTGGCCCCACAGGCCAATAAATGTTTTCCAATGCCTCTTCCAGAGAAAATCTTATGACAAAAACGGCATTCTCCTTTGCTGTTACCCATTGTTATCCTCCCAAATTTTTTCCGGCGAAATAACACCGTACCCACATAATTTACACAACAACCAGCGGATGATTTACTAAAAGAAATTTTTACCATCTCTCTCCTGAATTCAGACGCGCTAATCCACAAATCCCGCAGTTAGCACAATTAGTGATACCGGTTTGTCCGGTTTTGGTTATAATCTCTTTAATGCCCATTCATACCAGTTATGACATTCTTTACTTAAAAAATTTTTCATCTCTTTTTCATCT
>JAFDHQ010000258.1 GCA_019308685.1 Deltaproteobacteria bacterium | reverse complement strand
TTGGACCGGTCATGACGGTCGACGATAAAGTCTATGGAAGGATGAAACCCGAGAAAGTAAAAACTGTCCTTAGGGAACATAGGTAAAAAATCCTGGCTCAAAGGACCAGGCTTTGATTATCCATAGAGGGGATTTTCTTTATTGAAAGTTCATTGACTTATTGAAATTCCAAATAACAAATCCCAAAAAACAAATAAATAACAATGACCGAAATTCAAAATCCCAAACAAAAAAAACAATCGCTCATGCGACGCAAGCGCCTGCGCTACGCGTTGAACCGGTTTGGAATTTGTATTTTAGAATTTGTGATTTATTTGTAATTTGGTGCTTGGAATTTGTGATTTTATACACAAAACTCCAAGGCAGAGCCGGGGAACTCTGACCTGGCCCAAAGGACCAGATTTTCTAATGTATAATTAAGGTGCTATCATGACAATAAAATCCACCAACGACCTTTCGGCCCTCAAGGAAAAAATCCAAAACGAGAAATCCGAACTCTCCCAAAAAACACAGGTGATCGTCTACCAGGGGACCTGTAGATTCGCCTCCGGGGCACAAGAAATTTTGGAAGCGCTCAAAAAAGAGGAAATTTTGGAAGCGCTCAAAAAAGAGTTACAATCAAGAAATCTTGCTGATGTGACCGTCCTGGAACATTCGTGTATGGGGTGCTGCTATCTCGAACCTTACATGAGCGTGACAGACCCGGAGGGCGTTTTCACCCTCTATGGATACCTCACCCCTGAAAAGGTGAAACAGATTGTGGAAACACATCTGATGGGAGGGGAAGTGGTTCGGGAATTCATGGTGGATATCAACACGCCATTCTTTAGCCGCCAGGAAAAAAGGATCACCGAATTACTCGGAAAAATTAATCCCTTCAAGATTGAAGACTACATTTTTTACGATGGATATCAGGGGCTTTCCAAGGCCCTGGAAATGAAACAGACAGACGTAATCGAAGAAGTCAAACGTTCGGGGCTGAGAGGAAGGGGCGGCGCCGGTTTCCCCACAGGCGTAAAATGGAATTTTGCATACAACACGGAATCGAATCAAAAATACATGGTCTGTAATGCCGATGAAGGGGACCCGGGCGCTTACATGAACAGGGCCGAACTGGAGGGAAACCCTCATGCGGTACTAGAAGGCATGGCAATCGGAGGATACGCCATTGGCGCGAACAAAGGCTACATTTACGTGAGAGCCGAGTATCCTTTGGCCGTAGAAATACTCAATGCGTCCATTGCCCAGGCCAGAGAGTACGGTCTGTTGGGAAAAGGAATACTGGGGACCGCTTTCGATTTTGACATAGAACTCTTCCTGGGTTCCGGGGCGTTTGTCTGCGGTGAGGAGACAGCCCTTCTGGCATCTTTGGAGCAAAAAAGAGGCAATCCCAGGCCCAGGCCGCCATTTCCCGCAACAGAAGGACTTTTTGGCAAGCCCACGGTGATAAACAATGTGGGGACACTCTCTAACCTGCCGCTGATTATGTGCAAAGGCGCGGACTGGTGGGGTTCCATTGGCTCTGAATCCACAAAAGGGACCAAGGTTTTCTCCCTGACCGGCCAAATTGCCCGGAGCGGTCTGATCGAAGTTCCCATGGGAATTTCATTGGGTGAAGTGGTATTCGACCTGGGAGGCGGAATAGCCGGCGGAAAAAAATTCAAAGCCGTACAGCTCGGCGGTCCCTCCGGCGGATGCGTTCCCTCCGAATACCTTAACATTCCCATCGACTACGAATCCCTCCAGGACATCGGCTGCATTATGGGATCCGGCGCCATGGTGGTTCTGGATGAAGATGCCTGCATGGTGGATACAGCCAGATTCTTTTTGGAATTTGATGCAGACGAATCTTGCGGGCAATGCGTCCCTTGCCGGCGGGGCCTTCCATTGATGACCCATATCCTGGACCGGATCACAGAGGGAAACGGTGAAATCAAAGATTTAGAGACACTCAAAGATATTGCCACAAGCATGCAAAAAACGTCTCTTTGCGCTCTGGGCCAGACTGCAGCCAGCCCGACACTCAGCACCATACGCCATTTCAGGGAAGAATATGAAGCCCACATCATTGAAAAAAGATGTCCGGCCGGGGTGTGTGCCGCTCTGTTCAAGACCACATGCCGGAATGCCTGCCCCATAAAACAGGACATCCCTGCCTATATGGCGTTTGCAAGAGAAGGCAAGCTTGAGGAGGCCTACAAGGTCATCAAGCAAACCAACCCCCTGCCCCTGGTCCTCGGAAGAGTCTGCCACCATCCTTGCGAAGAGAAATGCGACCGGCGAAAGCTCGATGAACCCTTAGCCATTCGCGAGGTCAAAAGAATGGTCGCAGATTTCGCCTACGAACACAACTTCGAGTACCGCCCGCCCAAACGATCGGAAAGAAAAGAGAAAATAGCCATTGTGGGTTCGGGTCCCGCAGGACTTGCGGCCGCTTATGATCTCATTATAGGCGGTTTTGGAGTTACTATTTTTGAAGCCCTTCCGGTTGCAGGAGGAATGCTTGCCGTGGGAATCCCGGAATACCGGTTGCCCAGAAAATTTCTTGAGTATGATATC
Source organism: Deltaproteobacteria bacterium (assembly GCA_019308685.1). Taxonomy (GTDB): domain Bacteria; phylum Desulfobacterota; class Desulfobacteria; order Desulfobacterales; family UBA11574; genus S5133MH16. Next base: position 978 of record JAFDHQ010000258.1, on the reverse strand, counting down.
GAACAAATAAGAAAGATGGGCGTGGAAATCCGGTTAAACACCCGAGTCGATAACATCGACGATCTTTTTGCCCAAGACTACAAAGCCATATTCTTGGCCATGGGTGCGCATGGCGAACGAAGGATGAAAATTCCGGGAGAAGAACTAACAGGTGTGTTTTGGGGCACGGACTTTCTGAAAGATCTCAACTCGGGCCAAAGCGTCGATCTCGGGAAAAAGGTCATCGTGGTGGGCGGAGGGAACAGCGCGGTGGATTGTGCGCGTGTGGCCAGACGCATGGAAGCGGAGGTGACCATTCTCTATCGCAGAGAAAAACACGATATGCCGGCCATCCCGGAAGATATCGAGGCCGCCGAGAAGGAAGGGGTGCACATAGACTGTCTCAGCGTTCCTGTGGAAATCATCGGAAACGGCCGTGTGGAAAAGATCAAATGTCGGCGTATGTCGCTGGCGGAAAAGATCAAATGTCGGCGTATGTCGCTGGCGGAATTCGATGCAAGCTGCCGGAGGATACCTTGTGATCTTAAGGATTCCGAATACATTATCGAAGCGGACAGCCTCATCGAGTCCATCGGACAATTTCCGGAAACCGAATTTTTGAGTGTCCGAACCACACGAGGCGGAAAGCTGGACGTGGATTCCCTGAGTCTGGTCACGGACAGGGAGGGAGTTTTTGGTGGCGGGGATGCCGTCACCGGGCCGCTGACCGTGGTGGACGCCATGGCTCACGGTCAAAGAGCGGCCTGCTCCATCAGACGATATCTGGATGGTGAATCGCTGCAAAGAATTCCAACCCGGGTTGACCCGGAAAAATACCATGTTCCCTTTGCACCCGAGCAAGAAGAATATGAAGAAAAACCCAGAATGCGATTAAAAGAAGCAGACATGAGCGTGAGGACCAGCACTTTTGAGGAAACCCTCAAAACGTACTCAAAAGAAGAAGCCATGGAAGAGGCGGGACGATGTCTCCGCTGTGAC
>JAFDHQ010000257.1 GCA_019308685.1 Deltaproteobacteria bacterium | reverse complement strand
TGTCTGAACAGTTACCGGGGACGTTAACCTTTTTTTACAAGCCATGACAATCGCACAGGCAATCGCGCCCGTACCGCATGCCAGAGTTTCATCTTCAACACCCCGCTCGTATGTCCGAATTGCAATAATGTTGTCTTTTAAATGACACATGAAATTTGCATTTGTACCGGCAGGTGCAAATCTGTCGTGGTACCGTATCTCCCTGCCCACCTTAACAACATCAATCGTGTCGATAGTGTCTTCCACTACCGCCGCATGGGGAACACCGGTGTTGACACTGGATAGGATAAGCGACCTGTTATTCAGATCAATGGTATAATCCATTTTAAGATCAAACGGATCCGTCATTTTTACTTTAACGCGCTCGCCGGCAACATGGGCTTGAATCATACCGGCTTGAGTTTGCATAGCGTGCAACACACCGGGCGCCGTTTCCACACATCTCCGCAACACTGCCGTCAGAATTATAAAAGCGCCATTTGAAATCCGCATCATCAGTGTTTTCCACAAGAATAAATCCGTCGGCACCCACTGACATTTTTCTACGGCATGCTTTGGCGATGAAATTTGGCAGATCGGTTTCATCGACAATTTTATTACGGTTGTCAACGATAATGAAATCGTTACCGCTTCCGCTCATCTTGTAAAAATCAATTTTTTTCATAACTCCTGATCCGGATAAACCAAAATCGAAATTTATTTATTATCCCTACTTAGTGCCTTGGTGCCTGTGGCGAGAAGAAAAGTGGACAAATTATTTTAATCCTGTAGAAATGGTGGAACCGATTCACCATCAACAAGATCCTCGTAAATCTCGCGAGCCCTGATCACATGAAACCGGTCACCTCTTACCATCACTTCAGCCGCCCTTGGCCGGGAACAGTAATTGGACGACATGGTAAACCCGTACGCACCTGCACTCATCACCGCAAAAAGATCGCTTCTTTTTAGATCGGGAATCTTGCGATCTATTGCCAGAAAATCTCCGCTCTCGCAAATCGGACCCACAACATCTGCTATTATCGGCTTTTTCTCCGTATTTACAACCGGCTCTATGGCATGAAAAGCGTCGTACAATGTGGGTCGCAACAGATCGTTCATACCTGCATCAGCAATAACGAACTCCTTGACTTGTCCCGACTTTCTAAAAAGAATTTTGCTGACCAGTATTCCGGCATTTCCTACGATAACTCTTCCGGGTTCCAGAATAAGCTGAAGATGCGAGCCCTTAAGAGAATCCACAATCGCCCTGGCATATTCACGCGGATGGGGCGGGGATTCATCATTATAGATTATGCCAAGACCGCCACCCATATCTATGTATTTGATTTCAATTCCAATTTGAATGAGTTCATCTATCAGGTTCTTTAAGCTTTCCAGAGCTTCTATAAAAGGTTGTGACTCTGTAATCTGTGATCCGATATGGCAATCGATGCCCACTATTTTAATATTTTTTAGCTTGCTTGCGACCTTGTAGCCTTCAACAGCAGTCTCCATATCAATGCCGAATTTGTTTTTTTTCAAACCGGTTGAGATATATGGATGAGTTTTTGGATCGACGTCAGGGTTTACCCGAATGGCTACCGGTGCTTTTGTTCTTAAAAAACTCGCTCTTTTGTCTATAAGTTCAAGTTCTTCAAGCGATTCTACATTGAACATTAAAATGCCTGCCTCAAGAGCGTAGTCGATTTCGTCGATTCGCTTTCCTACTCCGGAATAGACGATTTTATCCGGAGAGAAACCGGCATTTAACCCACGATACAGTTCTCCACCTGAAACAATATCGAGCCCGCTGCCAAGGCTTTCAAACAGCTTTAAAATAGCAATGTTCGTATTGGCCTTTGCAGAATAACATACAAGCCTTTCTAAACCCTCAAACGCTTCGTTAAAAATGAGAAAGTGGCGTTTTAACGTGGCATGGCTGTATAAATAAAAAGGAGTGCCGACCTTTTCGGCAATTTCACGGATGGGAACATCTTCACAACATAATTCATTATTACGGTAAACAAAATGATGCATTACATCACCTTAAATAAATAAAATTTATAATCGAATGGGGTTTTTCATGATCTGGGAGTGTGGGGGGTCCTTTCTTGCCACATGCTGAAAAATTAAAGATAGCCCAAATAACCATTGAACATATCCATATAATATATTTTTTAGAAAATTTAGTTTTCATCAACAGGTTAACCCTTCGTCTTCACGACAAGGTCCTTTTCAGCTTTATTTATGGCAGCCCTTACGTTTTTTAACGCCGTCCCGCCGAAAGATTTTCTCCGGTTTATCATCTGTTCAGTGGTTAAAATATCAAAGATTTCCTTTTTGATATGGGATGAAAAAGATTTCAACTCTTTCAAGGTAAGTTCATGAAGCTCCTTTTTTTTGTTCGACGCATAGGCAACCGCCTTCCCTACACACTCGTGGGCCTGTCTAAATGCCATGCCTTTTGTTACAAGATAATCCGCCATATCGGTTGCATTTAAAAATCCCGTGGATGTGGCACGCCTCATGGCATCTTTGTTAATTATCAGCTTGGGAAGCATTTTTATGTAAATCTCTAAACATTCTGTCAAGATATCCACCGTACTGAACAGTGCGGCTTTATCCTCCTGCATGTCCCGGTTATAAGACAACGGTAATGATTTCATGACCGTTAAAAGGGAAATTAAATCTCCGAAAACACGGCCGGTTTTGCCTCGTACAAGTTCAGGTACATCGGGATTCTTTTTTTGAGGCATAATACTGCTGCCGGTGGCAAAAGAATCCGGGAGTTCAATGAAACCGAATTCCGATGAAGACCACAGAATTAACTCTTCCGACATACGGCTCAAATGAACCATGCAAATACTCGCCGCTGAGAGGAATTCGATGATAAAATCCCTGTCTGAGACGGCATCGATGCTGTTTGCCGATA
>JAFDHQ010000256.1 GCA_019308685.1 Deltaproteobacteria bacterium | reverse complement strand
AAGCATAGTTTTTGGGCTTTTTTATAATACCGTCTTTGTAAAGATCGGCTACTATTTTGACGGCTTCTGCCAGGAGTCGGTCTGCCTTTTTTATGGCAGCATCACCCATTTCTAATTGTTCACTTGCATATTTCCTGGAGTGGCACTTGTTACAGGTATTGATCATGTTTTTTCGTTCCGTACTCCAGGCTTCTTCACTCAGGCGGACAAGATCAACTTTCCTGACAAGCTCAAGACGAGCGGTCGGTTTGCCAGTCTCCGGACTCAAAACACCGAGAGCCTTCAGTATGGTGACCCTGTCAGCAGCCCACTGCGGATCTTTAGGAAGAGGGAGCCTTACACCCAAAAAACCCCATGCTGTTTTGTTTTTGTGGGTGCCATCAGGCAAGTGACAGTCCTGGCATCTGGGGGCAGAAGCGTTTTGGGGAAGCCTGCCGGATTCCTTTGCAAACCACCGAGTACCATGTTTGGCGCTACTCCACATCTCCCACTGTGGATGGTCATATCCCATATGACACTGCTGGCAGGCCCGTGGATCTTGAGCTTCTTTTTTAGAAAAGCTATGTCTCGTATGGCACTCATCACAGGAGTTATTCTGATAACGATAGCCCTTTGCTCTCTGTTCTTTTATCTGGGCTTCGCTTTTTATGCCCATGTTGTGGCACCCGCCACAGCCTCTTCCGCCTTCCATCAATTCATCAGGCTCGACGTGGGTAATAGGCAAGGCGTTCATTGACGTCCAGCCATTATTGTGTTTTCCACTGGCAAACTGATCAAACTGATCTTCATGGCATTCAGAACAGACATGCTCATCAGGCAAACTTACACGATTAACATCATCGGCACTTGTGTGTTCTTCACCGTGACAAACGGAACACGTAATCTCTTCTTCGAAGTGTCGGCTGATCTCCCAATCTGCCACTTGCCCGGGACTTATGTTCCTATGACAAGTGATACAAGCTTCTTCCTCTGCATTGGCCAAATTATAATAGCCAATAATAGCAAAAACCAATAATATTGATATGATATTGTTGAACACAAATAATGCAATCTTTTTCATAATAACCTCTTTAGGTTTTTTTTAAACCTGAATTTTGCACGAGTCGGAGGCTTTCATATGCAAGGCATTTAAGGGTAAAGTCATAGTGAACTATTACGAACCCTTAATAACGCAGCAGATGGAAGCCTCCGACTCGCCATTTGGGTGAAAATTAATGAATAAAAAAGATCATCATTCGATTTACCATTTAGTTAAAAAGTATGATTTTTTAATTCTTTCTAAACCCGCTCCAATTAAGCCGTTTAAAAAGTCTCATTAATTTTCATGCAAGATTCAGGTTATACCTCTTCCCAGCATATGCAGTCTTCCGGACAGTATTTTATTGCTTCATTGATTTCTATCTCCGGATAAGAGGTAAGTTCGACCACTTCAATATATCTTGCATCATTAAGTCTAAAAACAGAAGGGCACACCTCCAAGCACCCTTCACACAAACTACAATGACTCAAATCAACTACCGGTACTTTCATAGATTCTCAATCGTCAATCAACAATTCCTTTTATCGCCTTACCGATTTTTCTGCCGAGTTCATAACAGGCATTCTTGCCATCTTGATCCGGTATATACTGGATCTTAACGCCCGGGTCTATGATATCGAATTTCATGGCTTCAAGCTCTTGGTTGATCAGCTTAACCGACTCACCGCTCCAGCCGTAAGAACCAAAGGCAGCACCAATTTTATTTTTGGGCTTGAGACCCTTCATATAGGTCAAAAAATCGCTGACAGTCGGGAACAACTGGTTGTTAATAGTCGGCGATCCAACGACAACGGCAGCCGCATCCAGAACCTCGGTCATAATTTCGCTGCGATGGGAACTGCGAATGTGTATGGGTCTGGCAATAACACCTTCATCGACGATACCTTGGACAATCTCCTCTGCCATTGTTTCGGTGCTATGCCACATAGTGTCATACACCACAACCGCTTTTTGTTCAGGTTTTTGAAGTGACCATTTGGCATAAGCATTGATAATTTTTCCCGGGTCCTTTCGCCAGAAAATCCCGTGGTCCGGACATATCATATCAATCTCCAAACCAAGTTCCGTCACCTTTTCCAAAAGTTTGAGTATTAAAGGTGAATACAACAGTAGAATGTTTGCAAAATATTTCTTGGCATGGGGCATGATTGAATCACCGACCTGATCATCAAATTTTTCATGCCCGGCGTAATGCTGTCCAAAGGCATCGCTGGAAAAGAGAATTTTATCCTCGTTCACGTAGGTAAACATGCTGTCCGGCCAGTGAAGCATCCGGGTTTCCAGAAACGTCAGAGTTCTTTTGCCCAGATTCAGCGTCTCACCGTTCGCGACGCCATGATAATTCCATTTCTGTGGAAAGTGTCGGGAAAGGTTTTTCAACCCCATTTTTGAACAATACAAGGGCTTGTCTTCCCCAATTTTATGCATGACCCGTGGCAAACTGCCGGAATGATCCATTTCCGTGTGGTTGCTGATA
>JAFDHQ010000065.1 GCA_019308685.1 Deltaproteobacteria bacterium | reverse complement strand
TTTTGTTTGGTTTGAATTATTTCTTCACCATTCGCTATAATCAAACCTTACGCCTCAAAAAAGTCCGCTCATAGATCATTTTCTTGTTGTCATTATAAAAATAAAAGCCAAGGAGGTTACGAATTGGCAAGATCAAACTATCAATTTAATAAACGAAAAAAAGAATTAATAAGGAAGAAAAAGAAAGAACAAAAGAGACAACGCAAGCTGGATAAAAAAAATATAAAAACAGAAGAGAATCAAAATCAGCCTCAGAATGAAGGAGAGAATCTATAAGCTTAGAAGCCGGATGAAAAGGAGAAAAGATATGCGTCAAAAATATGTGATTTCTCGAGATGGTGCCAAAAATAAACTCAAAATCAGTGAATATGCAATCATCGACAAAAATCTGAAAAAAGTGGCGTCTTCAATGCTGCAAAAGGGAGATTTTTCATTTCTCTGCGAAGAAACCTATGAAAGTGAGATTATCGTGAGTTCCATCTCTAAAGGAATGAACGCCTTGGTTGCCATCCTTCGGACCCACAATATGTTTCCCATTGAACCATATTCCACAAAAATTGCCGAATCAGTCATGGCGTTATATAATTCATCCGAAAATGGTTCGGTAGAGCTGTTTTTTGACGACATCGATTTGCTATCTGTTTGATTAGTTAAAGATTCGATTAATTTAACTATTCACTACTTGTGTATCTTTTCGGAACTTATTTTGGAGATTGCCTAAAGAACCTCTATTTTTTTGGCCTTGATTCAAAGTGAATTCCCGAATATTTGCACAAGATATAAGGAAAGGGAAAATTTAAGATGGAAGGTTATGTCAAATCGTATAGTGAAAAAAAGGGTTATGGCTTTATATACACTGAAGAATATGGGGACGTTTTTGTTCATAAAACGGGCATCAAGGAGTTTGGGCATTTCGGTTTACAAAAGGGTGATCCTGTATCTTTTGAATTGAAAGAAACCTCTAGAGGCAGACAAGCCGTCAACTTGCAGCCTATCAAATAGCCGAAAGTCGATGCTCAATTGAATGCATTGAGCATTACTACTAATTAGTGTCTGTGGCGCAAGGTAAAAAGTTATATGAAAATAGAGAGTTAAGCGCAATGTCGCAAAAACCTTTATTGGTTGGGCAAATTTTGTGATTGTTGTTTGACACTGTATTTTTTTACTCGGTTTCCGTCCATTTCTTCCACGGTAACCATATATGTTCCAATAGGTATTTGTTCCTTTTCCATTGGAATTCTTCCGATTGTATTTAGGATATATCCGGAAAACGTGTCATAATCCTTTGAGTCCGGGATCTCCATCCCTATGATTTCATTGACCTCATCAATATCGGCCATCCCCAGAACCCGCCATTCCTTGCCTTTTTGTTCGACAATATGCGGTTCTTCCTTATCGGTTTCATCTATGATCTCGCCCACGATCTCTTCAAGTGCGTCTTCCAGGGTTATCAGCCCGGACACAATCAACAACAATGGCCATGTGATGTTTTCTTATTTTGAATTGATGAAGCAGCTTATCTAATTTTTTATTTTCCGGAACAAAATACGGTTTTGTCATGATTTTGCGGACATCAATCCGGGTGCCTGATGTCACGTTATGCAAAAAGAGATCTTTTATATTTATAATGCCGATGACATGATCAATATCATCCTCAATTACCGGGATTCTTGTAAAACCGGACTTGAGGATATCCTGTAAAACCGGCTGTTCATTCACTTCAATAACGAACATGTCTGCTCTCGGCGTCATGATTTCAGAAGTATTGGTATCGTCGAATTCAAAAATTCTGTGTATCAGTTTCTTTTCTTCCTCTTTGATTTCTCCTTCTTCTTCGACCACTTCAACGAAAGTCATCAATTCTTCTTCCGTGACCGTGGGCGTTTTCTTGATTTTACCGGTCAGCTTGGGTATAAAATTCAGGAAGATAATAATGGGGTAACATAGAATGGAGAACCAGTATATGGGATATATGATCGCTCTTGCGATCAAAATATTATTCCGCGTGGCGACCGATTTGGGGATTACCTCACCAAAAACCAGAATGAGAAACGTCATGATTCCCGTGGCAAACCCCACTGCATGATTTGGAAAGATATTAATTGTTACAGACGTTGCCAGGGATGCAGCACCGATATTCACCAAATTGTTTCCGATCAGGATGGAAGAAAGGAGCCGGTGAGGATCATCCTTCATACGCTTGATCAGCAGCAAAGACTTTGTTTTATTCTTGGCAAGATGCCGGGCTTTTGTTTTGCTTATGGAAAATAAGGCGGTTTCCGCAGAAGAGAAAAAGCCGGACAACAACAGTAAGATAACCAATAAAATAATTTGATTTACCATGATATATATAGATCCTGGGGAAAAAATGAAGGATAACCGGTTGCCTCCTTGAGGGGAGGAAGCCCTTCAATTGTCTGTTTTGTATAACCTGTCACTAGTTTCTCTTGCAAAGGGAGTTGTGTAATGAGATATGGCATAAGATAATATTTATGACATAATACAACCGAATTTTTATTTTTTCAAGTAAATAAAACGAGATGAGAGAGGCCTATCACCTGAATTTTGCATAAGAATGATGTGGTATAAACCCAGTTCAGATACGTAAGGTAAAGATTCTCATTAATTTTCATACAAGATTCAGGTGTCAAATTCATGGATAATACAAAAGGCATAAAAGAAAAAGGCATAAAAGAATATATACACTCGCTGATTGAATCCAAACGTCTGGGGGATCAGGTGGTTCATCATATGGTGATTTCCGGCCATCCGCCAAACCTGTCAAAACCCGGAAAACCGTGGCCCCAAGAAATAAAAACGATCATAAAATCCGCCGGAATTCGTGATTTTTACCGGCACCAGGCAGATGCCGTTGATTTGATAAGATCCGGCCGAAACCTTGTTGTTGCAACGCCTACGGCAAGCGGAAAAACCCTTATTTACAATCTTCCCGTGCTGGAAAATATCTTGAAAAATCCAGAATCCAAAGCCCTTTATATTTTTCCTTTAAAGGCCCTGTCTCAGGATCAAATGCGTACGTTTGAAGAACTGACGGAAAAATCCAGGCAGATAAAGCCGGTAATTAAAATTTATGACGGAGACACGACTGCCTGGCATCGTAAACGAATCAGGGAAGCGCCCCCCAATATTCTGTTAACAAATCCTGAAATGATTCACCTGTCACTTCTTGCGCATCACCATAAGTGGGCCAATTTGTTTTCAGACCTGGATATGGTGGTGATTGATGAGGTTCATACCTACCGGGGGGTTATGGGATCACACATGGCCCAGGTGTTCCGGCGGCTTCGACGGGTATGTTCCTTTTACGGAGCGGATCCCACATTTATTTTTTGCTCTGCCACGGTGTCCAATCCCTCCCAGCTTGCCCAACAACTTACAGGGCTTACCGTGGATACCATCACAAAAAGCGGTGCTCCCCTGGGCACAAAGCATCTCGTATTTTTAAATCCGGTTCAAGGGCCGGCCCAGACCGCCATCCTTTTACTGAAAGCAGCACTTCATCGGGGATTGCGAACCATTGTATATACCCAATCCAGAAAACTGACCGAGTTGATTGCCATATGGGCGGGAAGTCAATCCGGGCCTTTTGCCGACCGTATCAGCGCTTACCGTGCAGGATTCCTCCCTGAGGAACGAAGAGAGATCGAAGCACGGCTATCCAAAGGTGATCTCCTGGCGGTGATATCTACGAGCGCTCTGGAACTGGGTATCGATATCGGCGATCTGGATCTTTGTCTGCTGGTTGGATATCCCGGTTCTATTGTGGCCACGTGGCAGAGAGGCGGAAGGGTAGGGCGCAACGGACAGGATTCCGCGCTGGTTCTCATTGCCGGGGAGGACGCCCTGGATCAGTATTTCATGCGTAATCCTGAAGAATTTGTTAAACGGGAGCCCGAAGCTGCGGTGGTCAATCCTTATAATACGGATATTCTGTCAAAACATTTGGTATGTGCGGCCGCGGAACTGCCGTTAAAACTGGATGAACCGTTTATGGCCGATGAAACCGTAAAAAAAACAGCTTTGAGCCTGGAGTTGACCGGTAAACTTTTACGAAGCGAAGACGGTGAAGAGATCTATTCCAGCCGACGGGCACCTCACAGATATGTGAATCTTAGAGGAACGGGAATCCAGTATAATATTGTCAGCAGCAAAACCGGACAGAGCAAGGGAGAGATCGACGGCTTCAGAGCCTTCAAGGAGACCCACCCGGGAGCGATTTATCTTCATAAAGGAGATACGTTCCTTGTGGATACTCTTGATCCGGACACCAGAACGGTAAAAGTTTCCAGAGCCGGGGTCGATTATTACACCCGGGTAAGATCCCATAAAAATACCGAGGTGTTGGAAATATATTATGAAAAAAAAGTATGGGATACAATAGCTTATTATGGACATCTTAAAGTTACGGATCAGGTAACCGGATATGAAAAATGGCGGATACATGCCAAAAAAAAGTTGGGTATCGTCCCTTTGGATCTTCCGCCCCTGATTTTTGAGACCGATGGGTTGTGGTTTAAAATTCCCCTGAGCATTCAAAGACAAACCGAGGCAAAATATTTCCATTTTATGGGAGGAATTCATGCCATTGAGCATGCGGCCATCGGTATTTTTCCGCTTTTGGTAATGGCGGATCGTAATGATCTTGGCGGCATTTCCACACCGTTTCATCCCCAAATCGGGGCTGCCGGGATATTTATTTACGACGGCGTGCCTGGCGGAGCAGGTCTGAGCAAACACGCATTTAAGCGAGCCAAAAAACTTCTTGAAAAGACCTTTGAGGTGATTAAATCATGTCCCTGTGAATCCGGATGCCCTTCATGTGTGCATTCACCAAAATGCGGTTCGGGCAACAGACCCATTGACAAAGCCGCTGCATATTTCATTCTTGAAAAAATCATAACGGCTCGTCATTTGGAAACCGAGATTCAAAAAATATCCGGAAGTTTAAAGGGGGAATCCCGGAAGAATGTTGCTGTAAAACGTGATCGTTTGAAAAGCCCGGCAAAAAAAGCAAAACAAAACCTTCACTTTGGCGTACTCGACATAGAGACCCAGCGTTCCGCACAGGAAGTGGGCGGTTGGAACCGGGCTGATTTAATGGGGATCAGTTGTGTGGTGCTTTATGATTCAAAGGAAGACAAATACTTTGAGTTTTTGGATGATCAGGTTGCTTCGCTTATCGATCACCTTAAAACATTGGATCTGGTTATCGGTTTCAACATCAAACGATTTGATTTCCGGGTGATTGGCGGATATTCGGATTTTGATTTCAAAACACTTCCAACACTTGATATTCTCGAACACGTGCACAATCATTTGGGCTACAGACTGTCATTGAATCACCTGGCGGGGGTGACACTGGGGGTAAAAAAGACTGCAGATGGTCTTCAGGCCCTGCGCTGGTGGAAACAGGGACGGATCCGTGAGATTATTGACTACTGCAAGGCCGATGTAGAAATTACAAAAGGTCTGTTTCTGTATGGTAAAAACAACGGTTATCTTCTTTTTAAAAATAAGGCAAAAAAAACGGTTCGGATACCTGTAAAATGGTAGGTTAATATCCCACATAGTGAAAGGGCTCGATCTCGGAAAGCTCCTGGGGTGTGAGTGTTTTAAATCCGGATGCTTCAATCAAATCCTTGGCCGGTTCCGGGTCTTTTATCTCCAAAACAAAAACCGCATTTTTCCGGCTTTCTATTACAAATCCATAGCCGTTTTCAATATTGATATTTTCAGTGCAAAGGACCTGTAACAGTTTATCAAGACCACCCGGACGATCCTCGATCAGCACGGCAATAACTTCTTTGAGTTCGGCGAGGATGCCTTCTTTGGCGAGCGCCTTGTGGCCCTGTTTGGGATTATTTACAATAAGATTGATAAAACCGGAATTGCCAAAAGAAGTTATGGCGGCGGACCGAATATTGATCTTTTTCCGGGAAAGGATTGACGTAATTTCAGCCAGGACGCAGGGTTTGTTTTCTACAGGTATGGTCAGTTGATAGGCTTTCATTCCAAAAATATAAAAAAACAATGTGAGCGTGTCAATATAATTCGAGAGAAAAGAACTGCGGGGGGCGGCTACCAAGAGATTAGCCGAATAGCTCCAATGTTTATTATAAATAAAGCAGCTAAAGGCGCTGCGAAAAAAAATATAATAAAAACCGAAACCTTAAACACCAACCCTTTGAGCTTGTCCGTTTTTTTATTCTAAAATCGAATGAAAAACAAACATCCAATACCGAACATTTAACAGCTATTTCTGTTTCTTTATCTTTTTCCATTAAACATTCAACCCGTCGGAGGCGGACAAGTGCTTGCTCGCCTCTGGCGAGTTGGACGTTCGATGTTTACCCGCCTTCGGCGGCGCCAGAGGCGACCAGGGTTCGATGTTCATTTTTTTTCATCCTCTGGGATGATATTTTTCATGCATCTGCCTGAGATGTTCCCGGGCGATGTGAGTATAAATCTGGGTCGTTGAAATATCGACATGGCCGAGCATCACCTGAACGGCTCTCAAGTCGGCGCCGCCCTCTATGAGATGGCTGGCAAAAGAGTGCCTTAAACTGTGAGGCGTTATTTTTTTTTTGATTCCTGCTTGTTGAGCATATTGTTTTAAAAGCTTCCAGAAGCCCTGGCGAGTCATGGATTTTCCTGCTCTTGCCACAAAAAGATATGGGCTAATTTGTTTTTTCAAAAGCAGAGGCCGGGCAGTGTTTATATAATCATGAATTTTCTCTTTTGCACAACCACCGATGGGAACAACCCTTTCTTTTGAACCTTTACCCAAGACCCTTACAAAACAGGCTTCAAGATTGACATCCAGAAATTTCAGGTTGACCAGTTCTGAAACCCTCAATCCGGCGGCATAGAGGAGTTCGAGCATTGCTGCATTTCTTTTTCCAAGAGGCTTACCGGTATCCGGCATATTTAAAAGAAGATTAACCTCTGCAACGGTCAGGACATCCGGGAGTTTAAGACCGCTTTTCGGAAGGTCTATAAGCTTTGCAGGATCATATTCGATGATCCTCTCCTGGACAAGGAACTTATAAAATCCCCTGAGCGTTATGAGATGCCTTGCACATGACCTTGACCCCAAACCGACATCTCTCAAGGCAATCAGGTGTTTTAATATCAATGGCGTATCCGCATCAGCGATCTTCTTGACCTCTTTTTGCTTAAGAAACTCGAGATATCTGACAAGGTCGCTGCTGTAGGATTCTACGGTTTTTTCCGAAAGTCCCTTTTCCAAGACAAGATAGTTTAAATACTGATCTACTAGAATATCTAATGAAGACATATCAAAGCATATTTAAAAGCATATTAAAGTGTAAGTGTAACATCTCAAAAAGTCAGATTTTTTAAATTTTATTACCAGAAATAATTTTATAGCTTGATCATCACCATTGAGTCAAATAAATTTAAGCGAATCATAGCATCCGTATCATCCTCATTTTTTTCTTCCTTTTTCCTGCAGTTTTGATAAAGATGACGAAGCGATGCTTCAAGGAGGCTGTAATTAATGAAAATTTTGATAGCAGGCGGTAAAGGACAACTGGGTGTGGACTGCGTTCGAGTTCTTCGTGAAACGCATGAGATTCTGGCCATCGATTTAGACGAGTTGGACATTACCACACGGGCTGATCTGGAAGCGTTGGTTCAAAAATTCATGCCGGATATCATCGTCAATTGTGCGGCATATACCCATGTCGACAATTGTGAAATCGAAAAGGATTTGGCCTGGAATGTAAATGTGAAGGGTACGGAAAATCTTCTGAAATGTTCAGAAAATCAGGGGAGCCGGCTCATTCATATTTCCACGGATTATGTTTTTGATGGCAGTAAAAAAATACCGGAACCTTATGTGGAAACGGATAAACCCAATCCGGTTTCATATTACGGAAAAACCAAATATGAGAGCGAAAAGGTGGTTTTGAATGGCGCCGATCGGCATGTCATTCTCAGGCCGGCATGGATGTATGGCGTCAATGGCCACAATTTTCTTAAAACCATGCTTAAACTGGCAGTGAATCATCCGGAGAACGAAATCCGGGTGGTTAATGACCAATACGGTTCACCCACATGGTCTTATGTTCTGGCCCTCCAGATCCAGCGGATCATCGATACACATGCCGGAGGAATTTATCATACCACTGCAGAAGGGTATTGTACCTGGTTTGAACTGGCCGAATATTTTCTTAACACAATGCAAGTGCCCCATATTATAGTTCCATGCACCAGCGAGGAATTTCCGACTCGTGCAAAACGTCCGAAAAATTCCATTCTGGAAAACCGACATCTCAAGGAAAGAGGGATCAATATTATGTCTCAATGGCAGGATGACATCGACCGGTTTGTTTCCAATTTTCGTGAAGATTTGATCGGCGAGATAACAAAGGGAAAATAAGAATATGAATAACATGTTAGTTACAGGGGGTTGTGGGTTTATCGGGGCCAATTTTGTCAGATATCTTTTAGAGGAGTCGGATTTTACCGGAAGAATCGTAAATGTTGATAAACTCACATATGCAGGTAATCCGGAAAATCTCGCTGACATTGAAACGGATTATAAAGACCGGTATATATTTATCAAGGCCGACATATGCGATGGAAAAAAAATGGCCCAAATATTCGAACAATATGGAATCGACAGTGTCTGTCATTTTGCCGCCGAATCCCATGTGGACAGGTCCATCGTAAAACCGGATGCATTTATACAGACCAATATTATCGGAACATTTAACCTGCTGGAGTCGGCAAGAATTCACCAGAGCCGTATGAGACTCTTTCATCACATCAGCACCGACGAAGTTTACGGCAGCCTGGGCATGGAAGGCTATTTTACGGAAACCACGCCTTATAAACCCAACAGCCCCTATTCTGCTTCCAAGGCCTCTTCAGATCATCTGGTGCGGGCATATTACAAAACATATGGTTTGCCGATCACGATCTCCAACTGTTCGAACAATTACGGTCCGTATCAGTTTCCGGAAAAACTCATTCCTCTGATTATCCTAAATGCATTTGAAGGAAAACCGTTACCGGTTTACGGGGATGGCAGAAATGTCAGAGACTGGCTGTATGTCAAAGATCACTGCATAGCAATCTG
Organism: Deltaproteobacteria bacterium; assembly: GCA_019308685.1. Taxonomy (GTDB): domain Bacteria; phylum Desulfobacterota; class Desulfobacteria; order Desulfobacterales; family UBA11574; genus S5133MH16. Next base: position 5,594 of record JAFDHQ010000065.1, on the reverse strand, counting down.
GACAATCATGAAAATTGGAACACCCGGAGAAACATACAATGTGGGCGGCAACAGCGAGTTGGAGAACATTAACGTCGTGGAAATGATTTGTGATATTTTAGATGAGAAGAACACATTGAGCGACGGCCGTTCCCGAAGGGATCTGATTACCTTTGTAAAGGACAGACCCGGCCATGACTTAAGATATGCCATCGATTTCAGCAAATTAAACAAGAACTTGAACTGGAGTCCCAAAGAATCTTTTGAAACCGGAATTCGTGATACCATTCAATGGTATATGGATAACCGGAAATGGGTCGAGCGCGTGAGAAGCGGGGAATATAAAAAGTGGATAGAAACTCATTATGGATAAACACGAATTAAAGCGAACAGGGCAAGCGGATTTGAATCGAAATATAGACGTTCATCTTTAGTTCTTTTCTCAGGGTAAACGCATCTGAATCCCAATACAGGGAGACCGCTCCACGCCGTCGCTACGCTGCTCCAATTGAATAAGTTTACCCAGTTAAAAAGTACAGAATATGACTAAAGGTAATGGCATTGAATTTGCATATTTTTTTTTAATTATTGTTAGGAGCCGTTGGAAATGAAAAACGAAAAAATTCTGGTTGTCGGAGGCGCCGGATATATTGGCTCCCACATGGTTAAAGATCTTCTGGATACAGATTATGGGGTTATTACACTGGATGATCTTTCCACAGGACACCGGGACTTGGTGCCCGGCGGAGAATTTATAGAAGGAGGGCTCGGTGATCGGGTTCTGCTTGACAATTTATTTTCAACTCACCCAATTTCTGCGGTCATGCATTTTGCGGCATTTTCACTGGTTGGCGAATCCGTGGAAAATCCGCTTAAATACTACCGCAACAACATGGCGGCAACCGCAGAACTTTTGGATTCAATGATACGCCATAACGTAAAGCGGTTTATCTTTTCTTCCACGGCGGCGGTTTACGGTGAGCCGGTTGAAATTCCGATTACGGAAGATCATCCCTGCGACCCGACCAACCCCTATGGTGCAAGCAAAATTGCCGTTGAAAGGATGCTCAAAGATTGTGATTCCGCATACGGTCTCAAGTACATAAGCCTCCGGTACTTTAATGCCTCCGGCGCCGATGAATCCGGTAACATTGGAGAAAGACATCACAACGAAACGCATCTTATTCCTTTAATATTGGAAGTTGCAACCGGCCGGCGAGAAAATATAAAAATTTTTGGCACCAATTACCCGACCCCCGACGGGACATGCATAAGAGACTACATCCATGTGAGTGATCTGACCAGAGCCCATTTGCTGGCGCTTGAGACACTTATGTCGGGAGGAGACAGTTCGGTGTATAATCTCGGAAACAACAGGGGGTATTCCGTTCGAGAGGTCATTGAACTGGCAAGAAAGGTCACCGGGAAACCGATTCCAGCCATTGAAGCGGATAAAAGACCGGGCGATCCGGCAGTCCTGATCGCTAGTTCCGATAAAATAAAGGAAGCACTTGGCTGGAAACCGAAGTATGAAGACTTGGAAACAATTATAAAAACAGCGTGGGTGTGGCACTGGAAGGAAGCAAACATATAAGAAAGGCTTTGCCCCATGAAAAATAAACTGAATGTATATCCGATCCTATTAGCGGGTGGCTCAGGAACACGTCTCTGGCCCGTATCCAGAGAACTCTATCCCAAGCAACTGGTTAAATTTATGGGTAATGATTCACTGATTCAAAGTACCATTAAAAGGCTGATCTCTTCGCTCGATGTGGAGAATATCCGCATTGTTTGTGGAAAAGAACATGTTCATGAAATTGCAAGACATGTTGAGGAAATCGGTATCCGGACAGATGAAAAAATTATTGCCGAACCCTGTGGCCGCAATACGGCGCCCGCCATTCTATTGGCCATGCTCCATATCCTCAATAATGAAAAAGATGCGGTGTTATGCATCTTTCCTGCGGATCATGTAATCCGCAATACTCATGCTTTTCATGAAAAATTATTATCCTCAATAAAACTTGCCGAGATGGGACATATTGTAACCTTCGGAATCCAACCCGATTATCCGGAAACAGGCTATGGATATATCGAGGGCGCCGATGAGATAAAGGAACATGCCCTTTTGGTAAAAAGATTTGTTGAAAAGCCGGATATTGAAACGGCCAAAAGATATATTGAGGCAGGAAACTTTTTCTGGAACAGCGGCATGTTTACATTTAAAGCATCTGTAATGATGAAAGAGTTAAACATCCACCAGCCTGAACTGCTCAAGGAAATGGAACAGTTGGATTTATCCGGAAATATGGTCTCTCAAAAAGACTATGAACGGTTGCCGAACATCTCTATCGATTATGCGGTTATGGAGAAAACAGATAAATCTGCCGTGTTGCCTTCAGACTTCGGATGGAGCGATATTGGATCGTGGAAATCTTTGTATGATTTCATCTCAAAGGATGCAAATGGTAACGTTATCGACGGCGACGTTATTTCTAAACAGACGCAAAATTGTTTTATCATGGGATATGAACGGCTGATCGCAACAAACAAGATACAGGACATGGTGGTTGTGGAAACACCGGACGCTGTATTTGTTTCCGATATGGAAAGCAGCCGGGATGTGAAATCTATCGTCGAAGAACTTAAGCAAAGGAGGCGGAGTGAATATCAGGAGCATAAGACCTTATACTACCCTTGGGGGACCTCAACCGTGCTGGAAATGAATGATGACTGCACGGTAGCAAAACTTAACATATATCCCGGCTCGGAACTTGAGACCAAAGCCGATGCCTCCACTAGAAAATATTTGGTTGTCATCCGAGGAGCGGCGAGAGCAACTATAGACAATCAGAACCTGCCATTGAATAAAGGACAATCCGTGACGCTTTCTGAAAATCAGAGTGTTATACTCGAAAACGCCGGAGATGAACCGCTTTATATTATGAGTATGACGTTGGGTTTTTAACGAATTCCAGACAAGACCAGACAAGAAAGGTTAAAAAATATGAATCAGGAAAACAAGGGGGCAATAGCATCAAAACTGCTTGAGATGATAGAGCAAAGAACAGCCCGAATCGGTATTATCGGCCTGGGCTATGTTGGATTGCCGCTGGCCATTCATTTTGGAGAAAAAGGTTTTCATGTGATCGGCTTTGATCTGGATTCACGGAAGATCGATAAAATTCTTCACGGAGAATCTTATATCAAGCACATTCCGGCCGATCAGATTAAGAAAATGGCCGATGCAAAACAGTTGGATGTAACCATCGATTTTAGCCGCTTAAGCGAAGCGGACTGCATACTGATCTGCGTACCCACACCCCTTTCCGACAAGATGGAGCCGGATTTAAGCTATCTTTTGCAAACCACGGAAACCATCGCAAATAATTTGCGCAGAGGACAGCTTATCGTTCTGGAGAGTACCACCTATCCCGGAACCACCCAAGAAATGCTTCTCCCGCAGCTTTCCTCAACTAATATGAAGGTTGGGCAGGATTTTTTCCTTGCCTTTTCTCCCGAGAGGGAAGATCCGGGTAACAAAAAATTTACCGCCACCAATATCCCCAAAGTTGTGGGTGGCGTCACAAATGACTGCCTGGAGACGGCAACGGCTCTGTATAATTCCATTACCCGGTCAGTGCCTGTTTCTTCAACCCAGGCGGCCGAGCTGACAAAACTTCTTGAAAATACATTTCGTTCCGTTAATATTGCCCTGGTTAACGAACTAAAGATTCTTGCACACAAGATGGGAATCGACCTGTTTGAAGTTATTGATGCCGCAAGCACAAAACCCTTTGGGTATACGCCGTTTTATCCTGGACCCGGCTTGGGGGGGCATTGTATTCCCATTGATCCGTTTTATTTGGCCTGGAAAGCAAAAGAGTATGATTTTTCAACTCGTTTTATTCAACTTGCCGGTGAAATCAATGTCTCCATGCCGTATTACGTAATCGAAAAAACAGTGGAAGCTCTGAATAAAAACAAAAAAAGCCTCAATGGAAGCAGCATTTTAATACTTGGAATTGCCTACAAAAAGGACGTTGATGACGATAGAGAGTCTCCGGGCTATGCAATCATGAAAATGCTTTTGGAAAAGGGTGCAACGGTAAACTACAATGATCCATGGATACCCAAGCTGCATACCACTCGAAAATACAATTTCCAGATGGAGTCCACTCCCATTACCCGGGAGATCCTTGCCGAGATGGATGCCGTGATTATTGTTACCGATCACAGCGATTATGACTTTGCCGAAATCGTCAAGCATTCCAATTTGATTATTGATACCCGAAATGCCACCAAAGGAATTAAGGGGGCAAATGAAAAGATCGTCATGGCATAAGAAAGGAAAATAGAATATGAAAGGAATAATTTTAGCCGGCGGTTCCGGAACCCGGCTTTTCCCGATTACCCGTGTTGTGAGCAAACAGCTCTTACCGGTTTATGACAAGCCCATGGTCTATTACCCGCTTTCGGTTTTGATGCTGGCCGGGATACGGGAGATACTTATTATTTCTACGCCTGAGGATTTACCGTTATTTAAAAAACTCCTCGGAGACGGCTCTCAAGTGGGGATCTCTTTGTATTACGAAGAGCAACCACAACCTGAAGGACTGGCGCAGGCCTTTATTATCGGTAAATCATTCATTGGAGAAGATTCGGTTTGTCTCATACTCGGGGACAATATATTTTACGGCCCGAAACTGACAAATATTTTACGCAGAGCTGTCCAAATCAAGACAGGAGGTTTAATTTTCGGTTATCTGGTAAAAGACCCTGAACGTTACGGTGTTGTAGATTTCGATCAGAATGGAAATGTCATTGGAATAGAAGAAAAACCAAAGAAGGCCAAATCCAATTATGCGGTCCCGGGTCTTTATGTTTATGATAACCATGTGGTGGACATTGCTTCAAAGCTCAAGCCGTCCGCCAGGGGTGAACTTGAGATTACTGACGTTAATTTGGAGTATCTGAATAGAGGCCAGCTCCATGTGGAGCTTCTTGGAAGAGGTTATGCCTGGCTGGATACAGGAACCCAAGAGGCGCTGCAACAGGCGGCAAGCTATGTACAGGCGATTCAAGAACGTCAGGGACTTAAAATATCGTGCATCGAGGAGATTGCTTATCGCCTGGGATATATAAACAAAAAAGAACTGGCGGATCTTGCATCCGAAATGATGGGAAACGAGTACGGCCAATATCTGATGAATTTAATTGCTGAAGATGAAAATAACAATAGGCTGGTGGTGCTGAAGATGAAAATAACAATAGGCTGGTGGACAAAAAACTTTAAGCATTAGGGTATCACTATATTTTTGAAAATTAGTGCAAATAGAAACCTGAATCTTGTACCCACCCAACACCTCTTTAGGCCAAGATCCAGACACCAACCATGCAGTGTCAGCGGTTGAAATAGACTCCATCCCAAATCAAAAAACAACTTGATAAAAAAAACAAGGTAAGTTATAAGCAGTATTTTCGTTAACCAAGATTAATGATAGAGTTAACCAGATGCGGTCGGATGATATTCCATGTTCAGGGTATATGCAATCACATTTATTTTGGTATTGGCCGGCAATGCCACTCTCATGGCACAGAAAAACTCTGTTCCA
>JAFDHQ010000255.1 GCA_019308685.1 Deltaproteobacteria bacterium | reverse complement strand
TTTTGATGAAGAGACCGGTCTCCATTATAACTATTTCAGGGATTATCACCCAGGGATCGGCAGGTTTATTGAGGCGGATCCAATAGGGCTGAAAGGAGGGATGAATTTGTATGTGTATGCGAATAATAATTCGGTGAATATGATGGATCCAAGAGGAGATTTTGGGATTCCCGGGGCCGTGATTGGCGGCATTTCCGGTGCTGTTGGGGGATTTCTCGGAGGTATCCAATCCAGTAATGTATGGGCGGGGGTCGCTGGTGGAGCTTTTGGAGGAGCCGCTGGTGCAGTTACAGGCGCTGTCCTTGGACCAGCTACCGGAGGTATAACTGGAAGTGCTATTGGTGGAACCATGGGCGGATTTATTGGTGGAATGGTTGGGAAACATTTAAGCAACCCGAATGCTTCTGATAAAGAAAAACTTTTAGCCGGCGCCAAAGGCGCCGGTATCGGCCTCATAACCGGTACCATAGCTGGTAAAATAGGTACCGCCTTAAAAACCGTTGTCGGAGCATCAGGTGCTGCCGTGGAGATAGCCAAAGACATGATAACCGCCCCAATAGCTCTGGGTTTGGGATTGATTGACTTTGAAAGCGCATTTGACATAGATAAACAGACTCAAGAAGGTATTAACGTGCCGACTATTCCGGAAGAATACACGCCGCTTCCTGCACCTGAGCTTCAATACGATCCAAGTAATCCGGATGAAATAAATCCAAACAGTTCTATATCCTTAAATGTTGTTGGAGGATGTCCTCCTTACACCTTGTCAGTCAGCGGAAATGGATTTAGTATGACAGGCAAAACTCTTTTTGCCGATGACACTGCTTGCGGCAGTGCAACAATAACTGTAACTGATGCCTGTGGGAACAATACAACAGGATATGTGAGATGTACAGCGGGGAAATGGGGTGATATTGAAGAATATGGAACATATTGTAATCGTCCCCCAGGTCCGTGTCCCAATATATCTGAATGTGGTGCGTTAAATGATCCTAACCCAAGATATTATGTCGGTAAATATATGGTTTTTTGGATACAATGGTGTATTGAATTTACTATACCCCCTTACGACTACGGTTGTGACGCTTATTGCGGTTCTTGGCCCGACATTAGTGATATCCCAGAGGATAATATGCTAAATGTTCGATGCCCTTCAAATGAAGGTTTTGATTGTTGTCGCCCAATGTATAAAAGTATATCAGAATGGATATGTGAATGAATGTGAATTCCAAAGGACTTACACCCGTGGAAATTTACTTAAATTTTTTAAAAACTATGGATTGGAAATGGGATTGGATAGTGTAACTGTTTGTTATGGAGAGGATTCGAAAATGGGGTGGGAAGCAGAAATAGCTTAATAAAAATAGAAACCCTCCCCATAGATTCTCTCCATTCTCTTTGCTGCGAAGATCGGCAGTTCTCATTGCATTAGCTCTACTATGGCCTTACATCCCGTTATAATCACGGTGTTGGCCCCTCACTGCGACCGGTGCCGGAACATCCATCCCGCCAGCGGTAGTGTAACACCGGTCATCAGTATGAGGGGCCAGAGTTGGGGCCAGATCATGCTCACATCGGCGCCTTCCAAGAATATATTTCGCAGAGCGGTGATGATATGGCGCAAGGGATTGATTAAGGTTCCGATCTGGAGCCAGTGGGGCATATTTTCGATGGGAGTGGCGAATCCGGAAAGGATGACCGACGGCATCATGAAGACAAAGGATCCTAGGAGTGCCTGCTGCATGTTCATGGACAGGGACGACACCAGCAGTCCGACACCCACTATGGTGATGATGAAACACCCCAGGGCCAGGACAAGGGTCGGAACGGTTCCGCGAAACGGCACACCGAACCAGTAAACCGCACCAGCCGCAAACAACAGTGCATCCATGATGCCGAAAAACATACCGGGCAGGGATTTGCCGATGAGAATTTCTCCGGGAGTGAACGGAGCAACCAAAAGCTGGTCGAATGTACCGAACTCGCGCTCCCGCGCCACCGAAAGGCTGGTCAGAATCATCACCACCACCATGCTGATGAGACCGCCTAACGCCGATACAATGAACCATCTGCTTCTCAGATTGGCGTTGAACCATGCCCGATCCACCAGCACCACGCCGGGGCCGTTCATTCTTACCATCCCGCTTTTGACAAGATCCTGATTGTACTGTTCGACAATACTTCCGATATACCCCAGAGCGACCAGGGCCACATTGGAATTGCGACCATCCACGATCACCTGGAGCGTCGCCGTGCGGCCGTTGTGAAGATCGCGGCTGAATTCGGACCCGATGTGGATGACCAGACGAGCTTTTTCGCGGTTGATCATAAAGGCAATCTCTTTCTCGGTCAAAAGAGTCTTGGTCAGCTCAAAATTTTCAGATCCTTCAAACCGGGACAAAAGCTGCCGGGACTCCGCGGTTCGAGACTCGTCCAATACCGCATAGCGGACATTTTTAAGATCATAGGTTGCGGCATACCCGAACACGAAAAACTGGAATAACGGCGGGCCGATAATCACAAAGCGACTTT
>JAFDHQ010000254.1 GCA_019308685.1 Deltaproteobacteria bacterium | reverse complement strand
AACGGGCAGCTGATTCCCCTTTACCGGGTGGGGCTGGCAAAATTTCAGAATGAACAAGGACTGTTTAAAGAGGGCGGAAATCTGTTTAGCGAGACAAGGGAAAGCGGCAGTGCAATAACCAACCGGCCGGGAACCAACGGACTGGGAAGCATCGCCCCGAATGCGTTGGAGCAATCCAATGTGGACATCGCCAATGAGCTGGTCAAAATGATCACCACCCAGCGTGGCTTCCAGGCGAATTCAAAAATTATTACGGTGACGGACCAGATGCTTTCAGAACTCATTAATATAAAGAGATAGGCAATCGCTTTTAAAGGGGCAGATGTCAATATTTTGACATCTGCCTCAATACTTGACGCCCCTTAACGGAAAAGTCTTTTTTAAAAACAGATAAAGTCTTCATATCTTCCTGTAATATCTATCTTATCTTTTTCTTATAAAAAATAATTCTTTCAAAAAGAAGAATGGCACAAAGGTTGCTGTATATCCAGGCATAGCTTTTTATTTTGGATCTGTTTGTCAGATAATTACGACATCAAGGAGATGTTATGGATATTGCAACCGTATTGGGTATTCTCTCTGCAACCGGCCTGGTGCTGGGCGCCATTTTTATGGGGTCGGGGCTGAATGTATTTATAAACATACCTTCTTTATGTATTGTTTTGGGCGGTACCATCGGTGTCACATTGATTGCGTATCCCTTAAAGGATTTTCTCAGTGTTATCAAGGTGGTGCAAAAAGCACTGTTTACGAAAAATATATCCACTTCCGAACTCATATCCAAGTTTACGAGTTTTGCCAATAAAACCCGTAAAGAAGGTATTCTGGCTTTAGAAAGCGAAATAAAGGAAGTTAAGGATGAATTTTTAAAAAAAGGGGTTCAGCTTTCTATCGATGGATTGGAGCCCCAACAGATCCAGAACATTCTGGATACGGAAATCGATTTTGTTAGAGACAGACACAAGCTGGGTGCGGATATTTTTACTTCCATGGGAACGTTTGCTCCTGCCATGGGTATGATCGGCACGCTTATCGGATTGGTTCAGATGCTCCAAAGCATGGATGATCCGAGTACGATCGGTCCGGCCATGGCGGTGGCATTGCTCACAACCTTCTATGGCTCGCTTATGGCCAATATCTGCTGTATGCCTATCGCAGGGAAGCTCAAGACCCGCAGCAAAGAAGAGATGTTGACCAAAGAGATGACCATACAGGGGATAATATCCCTTTCCAATGGCGACAACCCAAGGATCCTTGAACAGAAACTCCTGGCATTTCTACCCCCTGTCAAGGAGAAGGGTTGATAAAGAATGAATCAAAAAAAGAAGAAAAAAATTGATGATGACAGGGCTGACATCGGAATGGTGATGACCGTTTCCCTTTTCCTCATACTTTTAACCTTCTTTATTTTGCTCAATTCTATTGCGGTATTAGATGAACACCGGTCACGCGTGGCCATAGGATCGCTAATCGGTGCTTTTGGCGGATTACCCGGAGGATTATCACCCATGGAGACAGGGAAGAGTATTATGCCTCCCTCGGCGCCCATGGTTGAAGAAGAATTAACCATTGAACAACTTTTATCATACATAAATAATAAAAAAACACCCTGGACGGGTGACATTATCGTAAAAACATCAGGGGACAAATTGATAGTTACCATGAATGAAAAGGTACTTTTTAATGGGGGTCGATCTGAACTCAAACCGTCTATATTACCTGTCTTAGATGAATTATGCGGTATTATAAACAAGGGAGATTATCCGGTAGAAATCGTCGGGCACACAGACAATATCCGGGCCGGAGAAAAAGGATATGCGTCCAACTGGGAACTTTCGTCACTCATGGCGATTCAATTGGCGAAATATTTCATATCAAAAGGTGGGGTTTCGCCAAAACGGATTAGTCCATGTGGATCCGGCAGTTTCAGACCGACTTTTTCCAATGATACCCGGCAATCGAGGTCGCAAAACAGAAGAGTGGACATTATTTTAAATTATAAAGCGCCGAATTACATTAAAAGGATTTTTAGGAAAAAACCGTCCGGTTTCTTCACCTACAAGAAGTTTGACTTTAAAATATTTTAACGAATTAAAAACAAGGAAAAAACGTGAGCGACAATGATTTTGATCCCAACGCCTGGATGGTGACATTTGCAGACTTGATTATGCTGCTTCTCACTTTTTTTGTAATGCTGCTCACCATGTCTTCGATGGATACAAAGAAGCTGAAAAAACTGATGAGTCACTTTACCGAATCAACCGGAGTACTTGAATTCGCGTCATCCGGGAATGTCTCTGACTTCTCATCTTTTATAATGCAGTATAATAATAGCGACAGCATGTTGGTGATTGATCAGAAACATTTCCTGGCTAAAATAAAAATATCCTTGGAAATTAAAGATGTGTTGAAAGATATAGATGAAAATGTAAATTTATCAGATGATGAGAGAGGTGTTGTTCTTTCGTTTAATGAAGCCATTCTCTTTGAACCCGGCAAAGCCATATTAAAAAAGGAAATATATCCTATTCTTGATTCGGTTGCCGATGCTATATAT
>JAFDHQ010000064.1 GCA_019308685.1 Deltaproteobacteria bacterium | reverse complement strand
AATGCGCATGAAATGCGGTATCGGTATATGTGGCCGGTGCAACATCGGCAAAGAATATGTTTGCAAAGACGGTCCGGTCTTTACACTGGCTCAGCTGAATAATATGCCGAAAGAATATTAATTAAGGACTCAAGTCTCAAACCCCTGAAATGAGGGAACACCTTTTAACGCGTCTAAATTCAATATGGGTTCACTGAAGAAAAAACTCTCTGATGCCTTGGGAAAATTAAACCATCTAAGCCTGGAACAAAAAAAGAAGGCTGGAAACTGTTAGAGCAGTTCCTTAACCCATAATCAATGGAGAAGAGTGTTACCCTCTCTCCCCATTTTTGTTCGAAATTTTATTGTTCTATTACACTTTTGAAATTAATTTGCGCTTGTATTGGGAATAATTGCTTCAGGTACACTAATTTCCACTTTCATGGCGCTTCTCCTTTCTTTTTGGTTTTTGAGGAAAAATCCTTTTAAAGGAAAAGCGCCTTTTTTTCAACCTCTTTTAAATTTTACACAACTTATTTTACACTACCACAAAATCCATTTAGCAAGGGCAAGTCTCTTATCCTTAAGGAAAACAACAAAAAGTTGCGTTTTCTCACTGAAGATGAAATCCCAAAGCTACTTGATGCGTGTCCCGAATACCTTCGTAGTGTTGTGGAGTGTGCTTTAAATACAGGTATGAGACGAGGGGAAATATTGAGTCTGAAATGGAATCAAATCCGAAGTGGTTTTATTTATCTGGATAAGACTAAAACAATGGAGTCCCGGCAAATACCAATAAATGATACTCTTGAAATACTCTTTAAGGATATTAGAAAGGAACATGGCTTTAAGTCAAAATATGTTTTGTGGTTATGCACATGACTCCAGTGCACACCATATATTGTATGTCCGATATCAGTCGTAAATTGCGTTTGTATCAAACTCACGTTTGTAAATATCTTTTGAAAAAACGTGATCTATTGCTGCTGCCTGCTGAACTAAACGGTAAAACAATTTTCCTCGCGAAACCGAGGTCCGACGATTAAATCGGAATTTGTATTCGTCTAAATAGTACTCCAAATGAATGGGACGAACAGCCCCTTGATAAGTACCCAACAGCCAGCGTTTGAGCAAGGATGCCACCAAGTGAGCTTTCGGAAGCAGCTTGTCTCCCACTTCGGCTTCTTCACGGATAACTTCGTGAGTGTATCCCAACTTGTCGATTCCATTGTAACCTTGCCAACCATCTGTTTGTACAATGCTGTCAGGTTCTATATTTTTTGTACAGCATTTTCCAAACTTTCTGCAGATGCATCTGGTACACGCTGCAGCCGAATCCGACCAATTTTTCGGCCATCTTTTTGAGTTGCTATCACAACAAGCTCTTTTCCAGATGCACCACGACCACGCTTGCCGGTCCTTTTCCCACCAATAAAAGTGTCATCTACTTCAATTATTCCTTCAAGACGATCTCGACCTGGCCGTACCATAGCACGCCGCAATTTATGCAACCATGTCCATGCCGTGTGGTAGCTGCCCAAACCAAGTATCCGTTGCAGCCCCGGTGCATTTGCTCCATATTTTTGATTCGTTATATGCCAGATCGCATGAAACCACAGTTGCAAAGGCTTTTTGGTGTCTTGAAAAATTGTGCCGGCCAAAAGCGAAGTTTGTACGCCACAGTTCTCACAATGGTACAAATCCCGTTTCGTAAGCCAAGCTTTTTTATTTCCACAGTTCGGGCATTGAAATCCATCAGGCCAGCGCAACTTTTGAAAGTATTGGCGGCATGCCTGTTCAGTGGCAAAACGTTTTTCAAATTCAAGCAAGTTTGTTGGGTAATCCTCCATACCAAGGTACACTACATATTGTACCTACTGGAGTCAAGTGCATATCCACAATATGTTTTTCTTTATGACGGTCAAATTATTGAAGCGAAAAGCGGCAAGGCAAGAAAACCGAAAGAAAATGCAGAGGCCAAACCTGTAAAGGAAATAAAAAGGTCTTTTAACTCGGCTTTAAAAAGAGCCGGTATTGTGGATTTCAGATTTCACGATTTAAGACATACATTTGCAAGTCAGTTATTATTGAAGGGCGGGACCCTAAAAGACGTTCAAGAGTTTTTGGGCCACAAGATAATGACCATGACCTTAAGGTATGCTCATTTGACACAGGAGCACAAAAGAAAAGCGGTCAACCTGTTAAATGGATTGACCGCCCAAGACAAGAAGATTGCATGTCACAAAACTGTCACAATTCCCGACCAAGAAAAAAGTGTCAGTATGTAACCCACTGAAATTTTTGGTCGGGGCGAGAGGATTTGAACCTCCGACCCCTTGAACCCCATTCAAGTGCGCTTCCAGACTGCGCCACGCCCCGACAATATGTGAACAATTAACACTTCAGAAAATCCATGTCAAGATATGATATACGATGATGGGTTCGTAAAAATTCAAATTCATCTTGTTTTAGGTGTTAGCTAGTGTCTATCCATAAATGAAGATTTTTGTTCAAGATCAAGGCATGTGAACCTTGACATTGCAGCGTGTCTCAAATATTTTAGGATTTATAAACTAATTGAAATCGTATAAAAAACCGTGTAATAAATCCCAAATATTTAGTAACCCTATCGCCTTTCCTAAACTTCATATCATAATAGATGTAATTTTTTATTGACGATGGGGTAAAAAGGGCGTTTTATTTAACCCGAATCTGGCCGAAACTCGATTTTGATGTGATCCGTTGTTCTAAAACTTAATTTAATAACCACACAGCCCCGTGCGAATCCATGGAAAAATTTATTAAGCCCTACTGTTTGATGCCGGGCGATACCGTGGGCATTGTTGCGCCTGCAGGTCCTTTTGATCCCAAAAAATTCATGAAAGGAAAAGCGGTTCTGGAGTCAATGGGGTTTCGAACGTTTTTTGATGAAGGTATTTTCCAAAAGCATGCATTTCTTGCCGGAACCGACATGCAGCGGGCGAATCAGGTGAATCGTCTGTTCGCCAATCCCGCCGTCAAAGCGGTTGTTTGTGCCCGGGGCGGGTATGGCAGCATGCGGATACTTCCGTTTCTCGATTATAAAACCATTCAAAAGAATCCCAAAATATTTGTGGGATTCAGCGATATTTCTGCACTTTTGTCTGTATTATATAACCGGTGCGGCCTGATCGCATTTCACGGACCGGTGGTAACCACCTTGGCAAATACCGCCGAAGATAACATTGCGGCAATGCATACGGTGCTGACATCCGATATCATACTTGAGGTGAAACCCGAAAAAAGCATTGTCATTCAGCCGGGTGTATCCTCAGGAATTGTGGTAGGCGGCAATTTGACGACCTTGTGCCATCTTCTTGGGACTCCTTATGCCCCCAATTTCGATGGGAACATCCTGTTCCTTGAGGATCGGGCAGAGGCGCCGTACCGAATAGACCGGATGCTCACCCAGATGAAGCTTGCCGGGTGTTTTGAGGGAATTAAGGGCCTTTTCCTCGGTTCCTTTGAAGCGTGTGGAAAACTCGACGAGATATTCCGGATCGTTCAGGAAATATTCAGAGATGTCAACATTCCAATTCTTTCCGGTTTTGAAATCGGTCATGGCAGCATGAATATTACGATTCCCATTGGAATCGGAGCAACCCTTGACACAGACCGGCAAATTTTGACTTTTCATGAACCGGCAACGGTAACAACTGACGAATGACAGCATGGAATCAGTAAACGACTTGATGAAGCAAGGGGTTATTAATGATGTCTTTCCGGGAGGGGTGCTCCTGGTATCAACCGCCGATTCCATAATTTTTTTCCAAGCCTACGGATATGCGAATAAATTCTCCGGTCGTAAAATGTCAAGGGATACCATTTTTGACCTGGCATCTTTTACAAAACCGCTGGCAACCTCACTGGCGATCGTAAAGCTCATTTCGCAAAAGAAGCTGGAGCTGCATCAACCTCTCGGATCAATTTTGTCCCAATTTAATCATACGGACAAGGAAGGGGTAAGTGTAGAAAACCTGCTTTATCATACCGCGGGCCTTCCGGATTATCGCCCCTATTACAAGGTGTTGTCCAAGCTTGAGCCAAATCAAAGAAGAGATGCATTAAGAGCGCTTCTTGTGAAAGAACCGCTTATAAATTCCCCCGGAATAGAGGTGATGTATAGCGATATCGGATTCATGATTCTGTGCTGGGTGATCGAGCAGGTGGCGGGAAGTCGATTGGACCGTTTTGTTACGGATGAGATCTACAATCCACTGGGCCTTGAACACTTGTTTTTTGTGGATCTTGACTCAAAGGCCCATGAGGCAGAATTTGCCGCTACTGAACTCTGTTCGTGGCGGAACATCCTTTTGGAGGGCGCAGTCCATGATGATAACGCCTATGTGGTGGGGGGTATCGAGGGACATGCCGGGCTTTTCGGGACGGCCCAAGATGTTCTTTCTCTTTTGTCCGAACTTATGGCCGCATACTTAGGATTTCCGTGCACAGCTGTATTTGAAAGTGATTTAATTCAAATGCTTTTCAAACGGCAGAAACATTCGGGTCGGGCTCTGGGATTTGACACCCCTTCTTCAGTCGGCCCGAGTTGCGGCCAATATTTTTCGAGGGAAACAGTGGGACATTTGGGCTTCACCGGAACATCTTTCTGGATGGATCTTGTCCGCAACGTTATCATTATCTTATTAACCAACCGTGTACATCCATCGCGTAATAATAACAAAATAAAAGCCTTCAGACCGAAATTACATGATAAGATCATGAAAAAGCTTATCAATGAGGGTTTAATTTAAAAACATGTGTTCTAAAGTCTATATCCTAAAATGACGATAAGATATTAAGATATGTTGATCGTAAAATAATTTTATTTTTTGGGCGGAACAGCCCCGCTGCAAGCGAGATTGCATGAGATAGAGATATGATTTTATAACTTGATATTTTTGTTGTAATTATAAAGCAACTCTGATAGATCAAATTTTTTAAGGATTGACCAATTATTAAGCTTTTTTTCAATGCCGTAAAAAATATATCATCTATAAGATAAGGTATGAGCACTTTTCGAGTGCAGATATGAGGTGTCATGGCTCTATTTGTAGATAAAATTCTAGGTGCATTTTCCAGTGATCTTGCGATTGATCTGGGTACAGCAAACACACTCGTTTATGTTAAAGGTAAGGGTATTGTGTTGAATGAACCCTCAGTTGTTGCGGTTCGAACGGACAATCGAATGAAAAACCGTGTTCTTGCAGTAGGTCTCGAAGCCAAAAATATGCTGGGTCGAACACCCGGCCATATCGTAGCCATTCGCCCCATGCGTGATGGTGTTATTGCCGATTTTGAAGTTACCGAAGCCATGCTCCGACATTTTATTCACAAGGTCCATAACCGTCGTACATTTGTCAGGCCGAGAATTGTGATTGCCATTCCGTCCGGAATTACACAGGTCGAAAAACGTGCTGTCAGGGAATCGGCCGAATCTGCAGGGTCTCGCGAAGTGTTTCTTATTGAAGAACCCATGGCCGCTGCAATCGGAGCCGGTCTTCCTATTACTGAACCGATCTGCAATATGGTCGTCGATATCGGCGGGGGCACCACAGAGGTTGCGGTAATATCTCTGGCGGGAATTGTTTACAGCAGATCCATCCGGGTGGCCGGTAATAAGATGGATGCTGCCATCATTCAGTATATCAAACGAAAATACAATCTGTTGATCGGTGAACGGACCGCTGAAATTATTAAAACGACCATCGGGAACGCATACCCGGAAACTCAGGATCTGGAGACAATAGAAGTCAAAGGCAGGGACCTTGCATCTGGAATACCCAAGATTCTGGCCATTGATTCAGAAGAGATACGGGTAGCTATTTCAGAGCAGATAGATGCTATTGTAGAAACCGTCAAAATAGCTCTGGAACAAACGCCGCCGGAACTTGCTGCCGACATTGTGGACAGGGGAATCGTTTTGACAGGAGGCGGCGCACTATTAAAAAATATGGACAAACTCCTCAGAGAGGAAACCAGCCTTCCGATAACTATAACCGAGGATCCGTTATCAACGGTGGCGCTTGGCTCTGGTGAAGCTCTCGATAGTATTGAAATCCTAAAACAAGTTGTGATTATTTAGTTTCATGTTCTCCAAAAAGATGGTGATGATTATTGGCGTAATCGTTTTGATTGCTGTCAATATCATAATCCTTTCTGTTTCCAATCGCTACTATCAATCTTATGGTCCGGGGCGGATAGCTATTTCTTTAATTGCCCCTTTTCAGGAAGCTGTTTCCCGTTCAATTCGATTTGTAAAAGATATCTGGGTGCACTATTTCTTTCTGGTTGAAACAGCAAAAGAGAATGATATTTATAAAAAATCCTTAAGTCATGCAGTTGAAAAAGATAATTTGCATAAGGAACTTAAGCTTTCCAACAATCGTCTCCGAAGTTTACTTAATTTTCAGAAAAGCATTACCAATAAAGTAATTGCTGCCGAGGTTATCGGCAAAGATTCCTCTCCCTGGTTTAATACGATAATGATAGATAAAGGCAAAGATGATGGTGTGAAAAAAGGTGCGGCTGTTGTGATTCCCGAAGGAATCGTGGGGCAGGTTGCAGAGGTTTCGACGAACTATTCAAAGGTGTTGCTGATTATTGATCATAACAGCGCCGTCGATGCTCTGGTCCAGAGGACCCGGGCGCGCGGGATTATTAAAGGCTCATCCTCGGACCGATGCCTTTTTAAATATGTTCTGCGTAAGAAAAGCGTTGTGGTTGGCGATACCGTTGTTTCGTCCGGATTGGACGGTGTTTTTCTAAAAGGGCTCCCGGTAGGCCAGGTATCGGGCGTTATCAGACCTAATTCCGGAATCTTTCAGGAAGTGTCGGTTACACCATACGTTGATTTTGAAAAACTTGAAGAGGTTCTGGTTGTATTAAACCCGAGAAAAGATAAGTTTCAGAGCAAACAATGACCTATTGTTTTCACGTCGGCATCTGTATTTGTCTGGTGCTTTTTCAGACAACGGTTATGCCCTATTTTAACATTTTTAACGGCTTTTATGATCTACTTTCCCCGTTTGTCATTTATTTAAGTCTTTCTCATTCTCTTCGTCAAAGCATCCCTGTTATACTCTTTTTTGGGTTTGTGATGGATAGTCTATCCGGGGGGCCTTTTGGACTGTATTTAACAACCTATGTCTGGCTCTATGTCGGGGTTCGGTGGATGGTTACCTTTTTACATGTAGGAGACAGTTTTCTTTTACCCTTTGTTGTTGCTGCGGGCGTGTTGCTACAAAATTGCATATTTATAGGAACCATTGCCATGTTTAAGCCGGGCACTCAGTTTTTATCGGCGGCTATAAGCACCGTTACGGTGCAGGTTTTGTGGGCCATATTTACCGGGCCGATTTTCCTGATGTTTTTCAATTATTCTCATAACAGATTGAATAGATGGCGTAAGAAAGTATTTGTCAAAGAAAATTGATTGTATCCCTTGTATTTTTTTCACCATTAGATTAGCGGGAAAAACAAAGATGATGATTTCGTAAAAAGTCAGAAAACGAATTTTTACGAACGTTTTAAGTTTTGGGTGTTAAGTTTTAACTGTTTGTTAAATCAACTAATTTTAATTGCTTAAAACCTAAATCTTAAAACCTGAAACGTGATGAATTCGACTTTTTACGAATTCATCAAAAATATTTATTGTATTATTTAAAAAGGGCGAAGCCAACCCACCCATAAAAGAAATCCATTGAGGTCCCCTTTGGGCAAATATTTAAAAACCGCAGACACGGATTGGTACAAACAACGTTTAACCCGGGTCATGTTATGCGTTGCAGGAGCCTTTTTTATACTTTTATTACGTTTATTTTATCTTCAGGTGATTGAGGGGCAGGAGTTAAGGCGGCTTTCAGAAAACAACTGTATTCGGCTGCAAAGTACAGATGCTTTCAGAGGGATGATTTTTGATCGTAATGGAATACTTCTTGTTGATAATCGGCCGGCGTTTGATCTTAGTATTATATTAAAAGATGCCAAACCGGTTGATCGTACGATTGAGAAGCTGGCCAAGCTGATTAACGTTCCTGTGTCGGAACTTCTGAAAAAAATTGGGGATAATAAAGGTATTTCATCCTATAAACCGATTCTTTTGAAACAGGATATCGGGCGAGATTGCCTTGCGGCTGTTGAGGTCCGAAAGTTCGATCTTCCCGGTATCGTTCTAAATATCAAGCCGAGGAGACACTACATCAAAACACATAGCGCCGCCCATCTCATCGGATATTTGAGTGAAATCAATTCTGATGAACTTAAATCTGGGAAGTATCCGGAGTGTAAAGGCGGTGATTTTATTGGAAAGTTTGGTGTGGAAAAGGTGTTTGAGCGGTTTTTAAAGGGAGAACGAGGGGGAAGACAGGTTGAAGTAAATGTTATGGGACAGGTTGTTAAAGTCTTAAAAACAGTTGATGCCCTGCCCGGACAAAATATTTATCTGACTATTGACTACATTTTGCAGAAAAAGGCGGAAGCACTTTTAGAAGGCGCAGCCGGAGCCGTGGTAGCCATGGATCCGGAAACAGGCGATATACTTGTAATGGCAAGCTCCCCTTCATTTGACCAGAATGCTTTTGTTGACGGTATGTCACACAAACAATGGGAGTCTCTTATTTCCAATCCGTTACGGCCAATGGAAAACAAGGCTATCCAAGGTGAGTATCCTCCGGCATCTACTTTTAAGATTGTAACCGCAATTGCAGGGTTGGAGGAAGGCGTTATTGATGAAAACACAATTATGAACTGCCCGGGGCATTATAAATACGGGAATCGCATATATAGATGCTGGAGACATGGAGGACACGGCGATGTAAATATTATTAAAGCATTGGCTGAATCCTGCGACGTCTTTTTTTACCAGGTGGGTCAAAAGCTGGGCATAGATCGGCTGGCGTTTTACGCCAAGGCATGTGGGTTGGGTTTTGAAACCGGAATAAATCTGGACAATGAGGCAGCAGGGCTGGTTCCCTCCGCGGCTTGGAAAAAGCGGCGAACCGGCATTGCCTGGCAGGGAGGAGAGACCCTTTCAGTCGCCATCGGGCAGGGGTATAATCTAGCAACACCGCTGCAGATGCTGGTTCTGACTTCGGCATTGGCAAACGGCGGAACAAGATATAAGCCGTTGATACTCGAGTCGGTTAGAACAGTGGATGGTGATATTGTTATTCAAAGCAAAAAACAGGTGATCGGCGGACTGCCTGCCGGCAAAAAAACATTGGAGATCGTCAAAAAAGGCCTGAGGGAAGTCGTTAGCAGTCCCAAAGGCACAGCACATATTGCATATATTAAGAATGTTGATATTAGTGGAAAAACCGGAACCGCCCAAGTGGTTGGACGTCATAATGAACCCAATCTGTCTGAAAAAGATATGCCGGACCAGTTCAAACCTCATGCGTGGTTTGTGGCTTATGCGCCATCGGAAAATCCACAAATAGCTGTTGCCGTATTTGTAGAGCATGGAGGACACGGATCAACGACAGCGGCGCCCATAGCAAGGGAAATCATTATGACTTATTTGGAAAAAGATGAATATGGCAGACAGCTGAAAGCTGAAAGTTCCAAGCAATAGTCAGAACTTAGGGGCTTCAACTCAATTGGCCTCGGGCCCCATGGGGCCTTCACCTCGTAAAGGAATAATGGCCCCGGTGAAATAGAAAAAAGTTGCACGGGGTAAAAATGATGGAGCATAGGGACGATGTTTGATCGGCGGTTTGTAAAATACTTTGATTGGGGCTTATTGGGGCTCACTTTTTTAATCGGACTATTCGGTCTTATTACCCTATACAGCGCGGTAATATCAGCGACGCCCACGCCTGAAAAAACACTCTATTTCAAACAGATCATCTGGTATGGTATCGGGATGACCGGCATGGTTTTGTGTTTTTTGATTAATTATAAATCATTATATCGATGGTCTCCCGCAATCTATGCGGTATGCATAGTGCTTTTGATATATGTATTAATGATGGGGAAATATGTAGGAGGCGCAAGACGCTGGCTCATATTGGGCCCTATTTCAATCCAACCGTCAGAGCTTGTCAAGATTGCCGTGATTATTAGTTTGGCAAGATACTATTCCAAATTTGCAGACACCAGAGGTTTTTCCTTGAGAGGACTTCTTACTCCTTTGATATTGACGGCAATTCCTTTTATTTTAATCGTTAGACAACCGGATTTAGGGACAGCCATGGTGGTAGTCTTGATTGCCGGTTTCATGACTGTATTTGTAAAAATTGAAAGGCGCTCACTTTTATATCTCATTACCTCGTGTACGATAACCGGCCCTTTGATCTGGTTTTTACTGAAAGGTTACCAGAAAGAACGGATATTAACATTTATAAATCCAAACCGTGATCCACTGGGTGCAGGTTATCATATTATACAGTCAAAAATTGCCATAGGTTCCGGTATGATCTTCGGCAAAGGTTTTTTGAAAGGGACTCAGAACGCACTCTCCTTTTTGCCTGAGCAGCATACGGATTTCATATTTTCAGTTTTGGCTGAGGAATGGGGATTTGTGGGATCGGTGGTTATTCTTTCTCTTTTTCTTTTGCTTATTATTTGGGGATTGAATATTGCGCATAGATGCAGAGATCCTTTTGGAACTATTCTGGCTGTAGGCGTTACGGCAATGATGTTCTGGCAGGTTTTTATTAATGTTGGAATGGCTATGGGCCTGATGCCGATTGTCGGTGTGACGCTACCCTTTATCAGCTATGGCGGTTCATCGATCGTTAGCATAATGATTTGCGTCGGCCTGTTAATGAGTATCAGCATGAGGCGCTTTCTGATTGAATGATCGATAAACATGTTGCTTGAATTGACCGGACCATTTTCCCTCAGCTACTTCCAGTGTATTTACTTTCATCCAAAAGCGGATGTTTTGTCCCGGGTTGTCCGGGTTATGGAGGATGTATGAAAAAAACAAAGGAACCGGAAAAGATAAACACTTTTTTTGGAGCCGGCACCAGTATTGAAGGTACAATCGAGTTTAACAACACCGTCAGGCTGAACGGAAATGTTAAAGGGAAAATTCTTGGTAATCAAGGTACTTTGATTATAGGGGAAAAAGCTGTTGTGAACGCAGAGATAATTGTTGACGTCGCCATAATTATGGGTGAGGTAAACGGTACCATCGAGGCAAAGGAGAAAATCGAAGTTTATCCGCCGGGTCGTGTTGTGGGTGATATTCGGGCTCCGGTTGTTTTGATTGAATCCGGAGTCATTTTCAATGGAAATTGTTCTATGAGCGCCTGAACTCTTTGTTGAGGCAATGTAACAGATCAAATTTTAAGGGGAAATAAGACAAAATAGAAAAATTAAAAAAAACCTTTGACAACTTTTAACACTGATGCTATAGACCGCCGAGTTAAAAACATGGGTTTTTATAAATTGCGTTTACAGGTTTCATGGATGGAGGATTTTTAAATGAAAATAGTTGGTTTAAACCGGAACGTTTGGATTATCTTCTATTTTATATTAGCCTCTCTATGGTTTGCGGGAGTTGCTTTTGGTGCAGGTGGAATAACGGTTATTCCTGATTGGACGCTTTTCGTTCAAATCGCCAATTTTCTCGTTATTATATGGGTATTAAATATTATTTTATTCAGGCCGATTCGCAACATTTTAATCCAAAGAAAGGAAAAAATTACAAGCCTTGAGCAGAATATCGAGACTTCAGACAAGGAAGCAACGGAGAAAAACGAGGCCTTTGATTCGGGAATTAGAGATGCCAGGGCTAAAGGATTAAATGAAAAGAATGCTCTGTTACAAGAGGCTGCTGACCAAGAAAGAGAGATAATCGATAAAATTAATCAGAAGGCTCAGGCAGATCTTGCCGAGGTGCGTGAAAAAATTGCAAAGGATGCCGAGGCGGTCAGGGCATCTTTACAAAAGGAGATTGATACCTTTGCGAGTGCTATTGGTCAAAAAATTCTGGGGAGGGCTCTTTAATGAACCTGATTAATAAAAGACGGTCCGGTGTGAGTCGCAAGAATCTGATTATAGCAAAAGGTTCAGCCATGATGGTGATATTGGCCGTGTTTTTATTCTGTTTTGTCGGAACGGTTGCAGCGTCGTCAGAAGGCGAGGGCGGCCATGAGGCAAAAAAAGGATGGATAGCGACGGATACCTACCGGGTTATGAATTTTACTGTTTTGGTGGTCGGCCTTTTTTTTCTGTTACGCAAGCCGGTATCTCAGGCACTAGATTCCAGAATCAAAGGCATAAAAGATCAGCTCAGCGAGCTGGAAGCCAAGAAAAAGGATGCCGAAAAAGAGTTGGAAAAATACACGGAAAGGCTTTCGCATTTGGAACAGGAGGCCGAGAATCTTATAGAAGAGTATATAAGGCAGGGAAACGAGGCCAAGGCGAGGATCATCGATGAGGCGAAAAAGACCGTCGAGAAACTTGAAGAACAGGCCCGACGGAATATCGAACATGAGTTTAAACAGGCCAAAATAAAATTGCAGCAAGATATACTCGAAAAAGCGCTTGTTAATGCTGAAACGTTGATAAAAAATAAAATTACATCCCAGGATCAGGATAAATTGGTAGATGAATATTTAGAGAAGGTGGTGGCATAATGAAGAATTTAAAAATAGCCCGGCGTTATGCCAAGGCACTTCTGATTATCGGCAAAGAGGATGATAAGGCTGAGACCTATAAAGAAGAACTTGATCGATTTTCAGATTTAATTACGAGTCAAAAAGAGCTTGAGCAGGCAATTATAAACCCCCTCTATGACGCGGGAGGTCGTAAAAAAGTTTTGCAGGCAGTCATTGACAAAGTAAATATTTCAAAAGTGATGGCATCTTTCCTGCTTTTGCTGTTTGACAAAGGACGGTTTGGATTTTTAAGTGATATCAATGAGTTTTATAAAAAACTGGCCGATGAATTAAAAGGCGTTGTGCGTGCCAGTCTGGTTTCGGCCACTGAGTTGTCATCCGAAACCGTTGAAAAAATCCGTACTACCCTGTCGAAAAGGACAGGGACGGTAGCATCAAAACACAATTACTCAATATGAGAGAATCTTTAAAAAGGGGTGAGAGTGTATAATGGAACTAAAAGCTGAAGAAATAAGTCAGATCATTAAGGAACAGATTACGGATTACGACAAGAAAGTTGAATTAAGTGAAACAGGGGTTGTCTTGTCGGTGGGTGACGGTATTGCCAGAGTGTATGGTCTGGACAAGGTGATGGCCATGGAGTTGGTTGAATTCCCGGGCGGTATTTATGGTCTTGTGCTGAACCTCGAGGAAGACAACGTGGGCGTTGCCGTTATGGGTGACGACTTCGATATCAAAGAAGGTGACATGGTCAAGCGTACCGGCCGCATCGCCGAGGTCCCTGTGGGAGAAGCCGTCCTGGGACGGGTGCTTTCTGCCGTGGGTGAACCTCTGGACGGTAAGGGACCGGTAGATGCCAAGGAAACCAGAAGGGTCGAAATGGTTGCGCCGGGTGTTATTGACAGAAAGGGCGTTCATGAACCCATGTACACCGGGGCAAAAGCTGTGGATGCCATGACACCGGTGGGCCGCGGCCAACGAGAACTGGTTATCGGCGACCGCCAGATCGGTAAAACAGCGCTTGTGGTGGATGCCATCATTAATCAGAAAAATACGGATGTTTATTGCATTTATGTGGCTTGCGGCCAGAAGAAATCCACGGTTGCTCAGGTCGTCGCCGCCCTTGAAAAACACGGGGCCATGGAATATACGATTGTTATTGCAGCCTGTGCCAGCGACCCGGCGACATTGCAGTATATCGCCCCTTATGCGGGATGCGCCATGGGGGAATATTTCCGGGACAATAAAATGCATGCGCTCATCATTTATGATGACCTTTCAAAACAGGCGGCGTCATATCGCCAGGTTTCGCTTCTTTTAAGACGTCCGCCAGGTCGTGAAGCCTACCCCGGCGATATTTTTTACAATCACTCTCGCCTGCTGGAGCGAGCCGCCAAGCTCAACGACGAGCTGGGCGCCGGTTCTCTGACGGCTCTTCCGATTATTGAGACCCAGGCCGGTGACGTGTCCGCATATATTCCCACTAATGTTATTTCCATTACCGACGGCCAGATCTTTCTTGAACCCGGCCTGTTTTTTGCGGGTGTTCGGCCTGCAATTAATGTGGGACTTTCAGTGTCGCGCGTGGGGGGCGCGGCTCAGGTCAAAGCCATGAAACAGGTGGCCGGTACTCTGCGGCTTGATCTGGCCCAGTATCGAGAGCTTGAGGCGTTTGCCGCTTTTGGAAGCGACCTGGACAAGGCGACTCAGGCACAGCTTTTCCGTGGAGAAAGACTCGTTGAGATTTTGAAGCAGCCCCAGTTTCAACCGCTTCCGGTTGAAAAACAGGTGACCATACTCTATGCGGGTACAAAAGGTTTTCTCGATAAATATCCGGTGAACGTTTTAGAAAAATATGAGGCCGGGCTGTACTCTTTTATTGAAGACAGGTATGCTCAGATTTTTACTGAAATTTCGGAGAAACAAGAGATATCAGATGACCTTGACAAATTGATGACTGAGGCCTTGAATGCTTATGATGAGGAGTTCAAGGATACAATCAAATAGTTATTTATTTATTGTTATAATTAGGTAAACCGAAAAAAAAGAATAATAAATGACTTGAATTATAAAGGCTGATTTGTATGGCGACGTTAAAAGAGGTCAAAACAAAAATAGGTGCGGTTAAAAAGACAAAACAAATCACAAAAGCCATGAACATGGTGGCTGCTTCCCGATTGCGCGGCGCCCAGACCAATATGGAAGGCTTTCGACCCTATGCAGAAAAGTTCGCCGAAGTACTTGGAGGTCTTTCAGGTAGAGCAGGAGAGGAAACCAGCCCTCTTCTTTTGCCGCATGAGGAAGTCGTAAAAAAACATATTGTTTTGTGTACTTCTGATCGGGGGTTGTGCGGTGGTTTCAATGCACACCTTATTTCCAAAGCAGATTCATTTATGAAAGAAACCGGAGAGGATATAGAGTTCTCCGTTACAAACTTTGGCAAAAAGGGACGGGATTGGAGTCGTAAAAAACAAATTCCTATCATCAACGAGCAGCTTGGGGTCATTGGGACGGTGGTTAAGTTCAATATTGCTTCCACAGTCGGCAAAAGCTTGATAGACGGATTTCTTAATGGAGAATATGACGAAGTCTATGTTGTTTATTCAGAGTTCATCAGTATGGGGCGACAGGTTGCGACAATAAAACAGTTGCTTCCCATACCGCCACTGGAATCTGATGAAGATGAGGCAGAAGTCGAGGACAAGCCGTACCTGGCGGAGCATATTTGTGAGCCGTCTCCGGATGAACTTTTGGGTGAATTACTGCCAATGAGCGTATATGTCCAATTGTTCAGCGCGATACTGGAGACGTCCACCAGTGAACATGCCGCACGGATGATGGCCATGGACAATGCGTCCAAGGCCTGTGACGATATGATAGAAAACCTTACTATGGTATACAACAAGGCTCGGCAGGCATCCATTACCGCTGAGTTGATGGATATCGTCGGCGGTGCCGAGGCCCTTAGAGGGTAAATCTGGGAAATAGTCACTCGTTGTTTGTTGATCGATTAACAAATAACAAATAACAGATTCGGAGGTCTATAGATGGGAGAAAATATTGGTAAAGTTATGCAGGTTATGGGGCCTGTGGTTGATGTGGAGTTTGAACAGGGTAAACTCCCTAAGATTCTTACTTCACTTCTGATTAGCAATCCAGCCATCAGCGATGAACCCGACAATCTTGTTGTTGAGGTTGCTCAGCACCTGGGCGATAATATTGTTCGGACGATAGCAATGGATGTAACTGACGGTCTTGTCAGGGGGATGCCGGTTACGGATACGGGCAAGCCGATTATGATGCCTGTAGGTGCAGCCGGACTTGGACGAGTTCTTAATGTGGTCGGAAGGCCGGTGGACGGT
>JAFDHQ010000253.1 GCA_019308685.1 Deltaproteobacteria bacterium | reverse complement strand
GAAAGGCTTTTGAGTGCCAGCGGTCCCACTGGAGGCCACCTGGATCGTCCCTCGGATCGCGCCGTTAACGCCGAAATTGCAGGGCTTGAAAAGAATTTAAAGAAATATAAACGAACCCTCGAGAAACTTGAAAAAAAATATGATGAAGCTTCTGCTCAATTTTATGATAAATACCGGCAAGGTCAATATCCGGGCGATGAGGATCGCAAAAAGTGGGCCGACCGGTATGCGGAATATCTGGCGGTTACCGAATCTCTCGACGACCTGAAAAACAAGGCCCAAAGTTTTGCCGTTGCCAAACGGCTAGCCTTTATCCAGTGTGTGGGATCCCGTGATTTTCGGTTTTATCCGTTCTGTTCGGGTTACTGCTGTATGCACTCCATAAAGGAAGCCATTATCGCCCATGAACATGAACCGGAGACCACTTCCACGATCTTTGGCATGGACATCAGAGCGGTCAGCAAAGGATTTGAAGAGTACAAAATACGCGGTGGCAATCATTCAAATATTACCTATGTTCGAGGCCGGGTCAGCGAAATCATGGAGGGCTCTAACAATAATCCGGTCGTGATATACGAAGATACGAGCCGGCGTCAGGTAAAGAGCGAGGAATTCGACATGGTGATTCTGGCGACTGCATGTGCACCAACCCGGGGAATTATTGAACTGGCCAAAATTTTCGGAGTCGAACTGGATGAATACAACTTCATAAGGACGCGCCCGGTTTCACCGGTGGACACCACCACACCGGGCATCTTTGTCTGTGGCTGTGCCGAGTCGCCCATGGATGTTCCGGAATCTGTGGCCCAGGCTTCCAGCGCGGCCCAGCGTGCCGCTGAAATCGCTATTCCATTGGCGTCAGAAAAGGAGAAAGCCGTTGCCTGATCAAAAAGACCCAGACATCAAGATCGGAGTGTTCATTTGCCATTGCGGATCCAATATCGCCGGCTACCTGGATATGGAAGCGCTATCAGGTTATGCCGAAACCCTTCCGAATGTCACGTTTGTGCAAAGGAACCTTTATTCGTGTTCCGAAGGCGGTATTAACGAAATCAAAAAGGGGATTGAAGAGCAACACCTCAACCGTGTCGTAGTGGCATCCTGTACGCCCAGAACCCATGAACCTCTTTTTCGAAGTTCCTGCCAGGAAGCCGGGTTGAATCCTTATCTGTTCGAGATGGTCAATATTCGTGATCAATGCTCCTGGGTGCACATGCGGGAGCAGGAAGATGGAACCGCCAAAGCCAAGGACCTGATCCGTATGGGAGTTGCCAAGGCGGCTTTATTGCAACCCCAAGAGTCCATTATGTCCGAAGTTTGTGCCCGGGCACTGGTTATTGGAGGAGGAATTGCCGGCATCACGGCTTCCACGGCTCTGGCCCGACGCGGCTATGAAGTGGTCCTGGTCGAAAAAGAAGAACATCTGGGAGGAATGCTCAACCACCTGAATAAACTTGGCCCTACCATGATGGATGCCAATGATCTGATTAAGGAGAAAATCGAGAACGTTTCCAAACATTCCGGGATTACGGTTTTTACCCGGGCCAAGGTTACCGCTGTTCAGGGATTTATCGGGAAATTCCAAGCCGATATCGAAACCCAATCCGGCGACAAAAAAATTGACATTGGGGTAATCCTTATGGCCACGGGTGGCCGTGTTTTTGTACCCGAGGGTCTTTACGGCTATGACGGCCAGCGGGTCATCACCCAGCTTGAGATGGAACAGCTTCTCAAAAATGGTTTAAATTCGGGCATTAAAAACGTTGTTATGATCCAGTGCGTGGGCAGCCGCAACCAAGAAAGGCCTTACTGTTCACGGATCTGCTGCCAGACGGCGGTCAAGAACGCTATCTTAATAAAGGGTCAAATCCCGGATGTTAAAGTTTCCATTCTCTATCGGGATATGCAGATGTATGGCGTGGAAAACGAGGAGATGTTCAGAAAATCAAAGGCCAAGGGAGTCCGGTACATCCATTACGATCCTGCCCGGCCTCCCCAGACGGAATCCGATCAAGTGAGGGTTTACCATTCCTTGCTTGGCCGTGAAATGGTTTTGCCCGCGGATCTGGTGGTTCTTTCCACGCCGATAGTTGCTCCGGAAGATGCCGATGTCACTTCACAGCTTCTCAGGGTTCCGGTTGACGAAAACGGATTTTTTCTGGAAGGACACGTGAAATTAAAGCCCCTTGATTTTGCCACCGACGGTGTTTTTCTTTGCGGCAGCGCGCGTTTTCCGGCCAATATTCGAGAGGTTATCGCTCAGGGCTTAGGTGCGGCATCCCGGGCCTCGATTCCCCTGTCCAAAGGATCTGTGGTTGTGGAGCCGATTATTTCGGTTCTGGCTGATGAAGACGCCTGCAGGGGCTGTGGGCTTTGTGTTCCGCTTTGCCCTTACGGCGCTCTGGAAGTCCGGCATACGGAAAAGGGAAGAAAGGTTCACGTCATAAACGTGGCCTGCAAAGGGTGCGGTGTGTGCGCAGCCACATGCTATCAGCATGCCCTGACCATTAACTCTTATACGGATCAGCAGCTCGAAGCCCAGATTGATGCCTTTTTGGATTGAAAATTGATGATTG
>JAFDHQ010000252.1 GCA_019308685.1 Deltaproteobacteria bacterium | reverse complement strand
GCCGGGCAATGTCAGAGAGCTTGAAAATGTCGTAAAAAGGCTCACGATTCTGTGTGAAAATCAGTTGGCATCATTTGATGACCTCCCTGAAATTATTCAAGAGAGAAGCCGGTCCGTTCAATCCTCTGACAAAGTGATTATGGAACAAGATTTGAACTTTCATGAGGCGGTTAAGGATTATGAAAAAAAGATTATTCTAGAGGCGTTGGAAAAAAGCAACTGGGTCAAATCAAAGGCGGCAAAACTTCTCAATATTAACAGAACAACACTGGTGGCCAAGATTAAAAAACAGAATATAGATATAGATGATGCAGCCACGGGTTAGGCCAATTATTCCAATTGGGGCTAAGCCCCTAATTTTTTGGTTGTCAAAAAAATGACGGTTAACATCACAACACCTGCTTTTTTGAGACCTATTATTCCACCATTCCATCATCCCAACATTCTCCTCCTATATCACGCAGTGAGCTCCTGGTTTCTTAGCAGAAGCCCAACGAGCCAACCCGACGATTCAGGACTTTATCAACTAAACCAATATGTTAAAAAAGCCCGTGTCTAAGCTGATCTCGCTGTAGTCGGATCCTCGCAATTCCGGTTTCCCAACAATTTATCATACCCAATTGAGCAAAGCCTGAACTTTTATATCATTGGCATAGTAATTGCTGTAAAGGGCTCTATGAGATGCTGCTCTACAAGACATATCTATGCCTTAATTTTATCCTTTTTTTTTCTGTTGCGACCGGTTGAAATGAATGCCGGTGTACAACCATCTAATCCGATTTTAAATCAGGCGGTTATAAGCAGGATCATATCAATTACAATGCATGAATCTAAATCAGGAACAACCATAAATATTAGGGGGGACGGCAGAATTTCTAAATACGTAACCACAACCCTCGAATCACCGCCACGGATTGTTGTTGATATATTTTGTAATACGGATTTGCTTGGAACGGCTTCAATTTCTGCAGAAAGCCCAAGTTTGAAAATAATAAGGATAGGATATCACCCTAAAAAGATCAGGCTGGTATTAGACATAAAAGGGGTTGATATCCCCGGTTTTACCACCCGGTCTGTTGATAATAGGTTGGATGTTTCTCTTTTATCAGAACAAAAAACGGATAAAGAACAAGACAGGGGTGATATCATTCACCAAAAGGACCCCGGCAAGAAAATGGCGGAATCAAACGTGCATGAGAATACGGAGACGGGTGATAGCCAGTCAGATGCCGTACTTGCCCAAAAAGAAAATTCGGATATGCATAAAGTGATTCCCGACAATCCGGAAATGTTGAATAATGACATTGAAATTCAAGAACATGAAGTGGAAAATGTTATTAAAGTCCGAGAAAGTTCGGAAGGAGAGCCTCGGACAAAAGCGATTTTTGAAAATAAATTGACCCGGCCGGTGACAAATGACGGCCGCCGGGACACCGAATTGTTTCAGAAAAGTCTTGGGTATTACAACGTTCAAGACTGGTCTGGTACCATTGAAAAACTAAATCATCTCATCAAAACATATCCGGAAGGAAGATATGCCGAGAGGGCATATTTTCTCCTGGCAAAATCTTATGAAAAATTAAACTCCCGATCTATTTCAGATCATTTTAATGAAATTAAAGATCATTATGAGAAGGCCGTCAATAGATTTCCCGAATCAGATTATGTGCCGGAGGCCCTCTTTTGTATAGGAAACCTGTATTTTAAAATCGAAAATTATTATGAGGCTCTTGGATATTATAACCTTGTTATAAAGAAAGACAAACACTCCACATGGGTGGTAAAGGCTTTGAGGAAGAAGGTAGATGTATTGTTATTAAAAAAAAAAAGAAAAGACGCCCTGTCCGTGCTGAACGTTTTGGAAGATACAACTACCTTGTTGCCGGATATGCCGGAAAGAATGGAAGCAAGAAAATTAAAGGCCAAGATGCTTTATGAAATGAACAGGTTTCATGATTCTCTTAATATCCTTAACAAACTCAAGCAAGCCGATCCGGAAAACATAATTAAGTATCCGGAGATTTCTTTATATTTGGGATATAACTATTATCAAATTGGAGATAATATCAGAGCCAGAAAAAACCTGTTTAGGTTTTATAATATTTGTCCCGGTCGAGAAGTGAACCATCTCATACTCACTCAGATTGGCGACACATATCGAAATGAGAATTTAATGGAGGATGCTGCAAAAATTTATAGAATAGTTCTTGAACGCTACCCAAAAACTGACGGTGCGATTATAAGCCAAATCAGGCTGGCGGAACAACAAGAGGAAATAAATTGGATAGAAAAAAACAGAAAAGAGATCGGTTCACCGACAGAGATTTATGAAAATATTGTAAAAGATTCTATTGATAAAGAGGAAAAGAATCCTTTGGTGCAACTCTCTTGGCTGAAGCTGGCTATTACATATCAAAAAGACAAAAAGTATGAAAAGAGTTTTCACGTTTTAAAGGAGTTGAAAAAAAAGTATCCAGGCACATCCCTGAAAAAAGAAATGCGGCATGCTTTACTCGTGGCGATGCAGGGTATCCTAGAACAAAAGATTAAAGGGAAAAAGCATATAAACGTCATAA
>JAFDHQ010000063.1 GCA_019308685.1 Deltaproteobacteria bacterium | reverse complement strand
ATTGAATCAGTATAGAATGTTACAGGAAGAGCCAAAAGGAGATCTCGTCACCGCCTTGTGGGAAAAGGATTTGCCGCATATGCAGTATGCGGCCACGGATGTCCTGTGGAAGGCAGAAACCGTAAAAGATTTTTCCTTCTTCAGCCTGACCGGAGATAAAAAGCAAGGCGCAGACGGCTATGGCATGGAGGACACGGCCTCCCAGGATACGACAGGTCCGGGGGGGGAGGCAATGGATGATGACCAGCAGGACACGGCCGATGCGACAGAGGGAAGGGATGCCGGAGGTGACTCGGCCCTTTCAATCATGGACAGAACCATCTGGGAAATGACCCCGGAAGAGCTGAAACGTCTTGAAGAAATGGTTGCAGAGGAAGAAGCCCAAACCAGCACGGAAGATGTTCTCGAGGTTCTGTGGCTGATTCTTAACACCCAAAATGAACCAGAAGATTATGCGATTATCCTTGAATTCATTAAAGAGGAGTTCAAAGCTACTCTCGCTCAAGGCGAATTTCGGATCGCACTCGATTTTTTGGCAAGCTTAAAAAAGACTTACCAGTCCGGTAAAACCGAGAAACCATGGGCTCAGCCCCTGTTGCGTCAGCTCTATGTCGATATTGCAAACCCTCAAGTCCTCGGGGTTGTGAAAGACGTTTTGCCAAGTCTTGATAAGCAGCGTGCCGATCAAGTCGACGTTTTTCGGAAATTGCTTCTTAGACTTCCACCTGCGGCAACTCATGGAAATCATCGGATCGCTGGCAAAAAGAGACACGAACCATTTGGAACAGATGCTGGATCGGCCGGAGGAGGATTTGGTTAAAAAGCTTGTTTATATTCTCGGACATATCGACGGTGAAAAGCCCATGCAAATACTTATCAGGATGACGCATCATTCATCAGCACGGGTGCGACTGGAAGCGCTGAAGGCCCTGGAACGCCGGAATAAAAATATGATCAAGGGACTTTTTCATCTCGTAAACGACCCTGTTGTCATCATTCGGCGGATGATGTGGAACCACCTGGAACAGTACAAAAACGAGGAAATCGGAGACTTGATTTTAGATTATCTCCAACAAAAAAAGATTATCTATAGAGACGATCGACAAATTTTGAGCTGTTTCAAAACTCTTGGCCGTTGCGGCACGCCGGGTTCCATCCCGTTTTTAGGCCAAACCCTACTCGGACAAAGGTGGGATTTCGGTTCCGAAAGGTCACTTTGGCGACAGGGGGCTGTCTTAGCGTTGGTCGAGCTTAACACACAGGAAGCTCAGGACATTCTCAAGAAAGCTTCGAGGAGCCTGCTCCCAAGTGTTCGATCTGCATACCAAAAAGCCTTAAAGGATCATCAATGAACCAGGAAGCCGGAAAATTAAACGAGGATTTCCTCAAGACGTTTTACAAACTGGTCTACCTGGCCAAGATCCATCAGTTTAACAACCCATTGTTGACGAAATGCATCGGTGATTTCAAAAATGTTGCCGGCCGTTTGCTGGAGGAGGATGACCATATTACCTTTCAGGTGTCCCGCGGCAATATTTTTATCCAGGACGAAAAGTTGCTCCACCGCCGTGAAATTGGCAAACTTGTCAACAACATACTGCAGTATTTTGAAAAGCGAGACCTTCAAGGGCTTTGTATTTTTGCTGCTGTCCAGGAGGCTTCAGACGAAGAGATTATCGATTTCGGACGCATATTGAACGAGAGCGAACAGCAGAAGGATCCTCAGAACTGGTTTGTGGAACAGCTGGAAGACCGTGGGTTTATCTGGGTGGAAAATGTCCATGAACAAGATATGCACTTGACGGAACAGGACTCCGGAGCCGAACCCCTGGATCAGGAAGAACTTAGGAAAGCAAAAGCAAAAGAATCTTACTTTTACGCGTTGAACTCCATAAAAGAAGTGGCTGAAAAAATTTCCTCCCAAAAGAAGGCGGGAGTTCGCAAGGCCCTTCGCGTGATCCAGAATATGGTGGATCTTGTCATGGAAGATGAGTCCATCGTTCTAACGATCAGTACCATCCGAGACTATGATGACTATACCTTTACCCATTCAATAAACGTTGCAATACTTTCCATGTGTCTGGGAAGGCGAATCGGGATTTCGAAGACGTCTCTACACCGGCTGGGAATATGCGGTCTCTTTCACGACCTGGGAAAACTGGATATCCCCGTTGAAATCATCCGCCTGCCTAGAAAACTGAGCAAAAGCGAGTTTGATATTGTAAAGAAACATACCATTTACAGTGTCGCCCAAATTATCAAATTACAAGCAGCTCGAAGTCTCAAGTCAAAAATTCTACTTCCTCCATTTGAACACCACATGAAGTATGACCTTTCGGGATATCCCCAGACTCCCCAAAGGAAACCCGTGAGTCTGTTCGGTCGGATCCTGACCATTACAGACGTTTTTGATGCCATCACCTCATCACGAAATTATCGCTCTACGGCCTTAACACAAGATCAGGCCCTTGGCTACATGTTGGAACACTCAGGAACGGATTTTGATCCGATCCTCCTCAAGGCGTTCATCAATATGCTTGGGGTTTATCCCATTGGTTCACTTCTTGAACTGGACACCGGTGAATTGGCCCTGGTAATAGAAGCCGGAAAAGGAGTCAACGGGACGCGGCCCAAGGTCGTAATATTGGCCGCAGATGGACAAGGGGGGTATACAAAAGATAGTGTGGTGGATCTGGATGAACGCGATGAGCAATCCGGAGTATTCCGGCGAAACATTGTTAAAAGCCTTCATCCTTCTACTCATGGCGTCCAGCCGGCGGAATTTCTTATTTAAAGACTAAATTCTTTATAAGAATGAAAAGGTAGGGCAAGAACTGATCGTTAGGTTGTCTTACATGAAATGGCAGGGTCAATTCGGATTCTGCCCATTTTTCACATACAACATATCTGGCCATGATCGGAAATCCATTAAATTGACAGATATCAAATTTGAACTGTAAATATCAAGACAAGATCATTTTTCAGATATCGTTTTCATACTTCGTGTACCGTTTAATATGAATACCTGGGAGATATCTCACTCTTTTGAAACCTAAAAAAGACTGTGCAGGTATTAGTAACGCTCCCACTGATTAGACCTCATAAAATCTAACTTTTCGAAACCTGTCGTTTTTACCAATCATACAAAAATTTCTGATTATTTGGATACAAAACAGAATTTAAAAATCAATATACTTTTTACCCGCCCGGTTTTAATCTGTAAATACGAATAAAGTATGATTTTTTCGTATTTTTCAGGTTGGGCTTTCTAGGTAAAAAGTACTAGATTAAGGGAGGGTACTAGGTAATTTCTAATGCTTTTTATTAGTTTGGTATTAGATTTTCTAATACTATAGCTGTGGAATGGGGTAAAGACAATTCACAATTTTTATGTAATTTATTTCATAATTTCATTTTTATTTTTTTGTAGTCATAATCTTGACACCCTAAATTAATTAGATAAGTCTCTGAAATTTAATCAAACAACACTTATTTAACTAAATTTGCACGATTTTTGCATAAAAAAACAATAATGCCCAAGTTGTAGGATCGATATAAATAGGAATACAAAGATTTCCTGAGGTGAATATGATTTCACCTTAAGAACGGAAATGGATGTCCGGCTTTATTGTTTGTAAGAATGTGAAATAGTGTTTGGCTATGAAGTGGCATAAAATGAGTAAAAACTGCCCTTGTCGTAAAGGTGAATACTGCGTCAACGGCCTTAAATGCAGCAAGAAAAACTGTTTTCTGCTTAAAGGCCGGGAGGCAGAAAAAGAGGATATTTATTTTACAGACAGTAGTATCTTCCGATAAGACGCTATTTTGTGTTCATCCATAAATATCGACAACCTTCCCAAGACCTTATCAAATCCATCTTGCCATACCCTATGGTCTGATCGGAACTACCTATTATAATCCTCTCAATAATAAATATCGCTTTTAACCTCAATATATAGTGTTATTTTTTACTTGACACACAATATATTTTATAATATCAGATGGTAGATTAGGATCTTTTTCATGTGTTTAAATTTTTAACGGTAATATATCATGGTGAAATCGGTTCTTAAATTTCCATATTAAGCCTCCTGAGGATTCAATATCTTTATGGAGGCTTTTTTGATTCATTGGCAACGCCAAAACTGTCATGAGGGAACAAACCATCACGGTGACAGCGCGAACAGAATGGTTATGCGAATTCGTAAATAGGTGCGTGGCTAACCGATTCATTTCCATTTTTTTCCTATGTTGGTCAGTTGACGCACCTCCAGAAACTCAGTTGAAATATCTCCTTCGGAACCACATTTCAGGTTTTCCTTCAAGATCGTCCAACCTATTAAAATTTAATGGTGATGTCGTTGTCATGATGTAGATCATTTTTTGATCGCTTAAATGATATGGTGGGGAATAGGAGGGAATGATGAGG
Source organism: Deltaproteobacteria bacterium (assembly GCA_019308685.1). Taxonomy (GTDB): domain Bacteria; phylum Desulfobacterota; class Desulfobacteria; order Desulfobacterales; family UBA11574; genus S5133MH16. Next base: position 24,508 of record JAFDHQ010000063.1, on the reverse strand, counting down.
ATTATTTCGATTGCCAACCAAAAAGGAGGATGTGGTAAGACCACATCCGCAATTAACCTATCTGCATGCCTGGCCCATACAGGTCGAAAGGTACTTCTCATCGATATGGACCCTCAGGGACATTCTGCGATAGGTTTAAATATCAATACCAACGAGTTGGAAAAAACAGTTTGCGACACACTTTGCCATTCGAATGGACCTAAAGTCGTTCTTAATGACGTGACGATTGAGGTTAACAGCAACTTTTATATCGCTCCGTCGAACATTTCCTTAAGCACGCTTGAGCAACATCTTTCCATGGTTCAAGGCAGGGAGACCAAACTTAAAGAAGCAATAGGCGGTTTAGATCAAATTTATGATTACATAATCATTGACTGTCCGCCAAGCCTCGGACTTCTGACGTTTAATTCCCTTATTGCTTCGACAGAAGTGATTGTTCCTATTGAGATGAGCCTCTTTTCACTGCATGGGATCAGCAAGCTGCTGAAGATAATAGACCTGGTTCGGGAAAAAACAGGGCATGAAATTCGGGTAAAAGTTATTGCGACGATGTACGATAAGCGGACAAGAATTTCAAAAGAAGTGTTACAGGATATCAAAAACCATTTTAAGGATTCTAGGTTTATAACCATTATAAATACGAATGTTAAGCTGAAGGAAGCCGCTAGCTTTGGGAAATCCATAATCGATTACGATCAAAAAGCCAGGGGGTTCAGAGACTATATGGCGCTTACCAAAGAAGTGATAGCGGAGGAAAAAACTCTTGGATTACGGCTCGTTAAACAAAAAAAGTCCTCTCCTTCAGCACGAATGGTAAAAAAACAATTTTTCTGCAATGATCCCAATGCAAGTTGTGTCAAAATTGTCGGCTCCTTCAATAATTGGAACACATCCGAAAAATCTCTCATGGAACGCAAAAAAGATGGTACATGGTCAAAGAGTATCATTCTTGCACCGGGGACATACCAATACAGGTTTCTTATAGATGATGATTGGGTTGAAGATCAAAACAATCCCAACCAGGTCGATAATTCATTTGGAGGAAAAAATTCCGTTATCCGGATCTAAGGGGAAAATTGGGAAAAAAGAGCCTGGGTCGGGGACTCGATGATATTTCGAATATGTGTTTATCTCCCCGGAAGGATAAAAAAAATTTTGAAGGAAATGCAGACCACGGATTTGCGGTGAATAGAACCTCCTCGGATAACACCGAACCCCCGTGTGCAATTGAAGAAAATCTTATTGTCCGGAGAAATATCGCATATCCAAATACGTCAAATTCTCAACAACATATTTTAAAATCCTTTTCCAAGCATCTTGAAGAGAACTACAGGATAAAGCGCATCGAACTGGGAAAGACGGATCGGATGTCACGGCCGGGAATGAAGAAATGCATAGAAGAGAAAATAACCATTTTTATTCATGGAGGAGCAGATGATGGAACCCATAATTGAAATTGATAAAGAATACCATGAGAAATTGCCTCTGGAAAAAAAGACCGAATTCTTATTTGAGTATAAAAGTAAATTATATAACAATACCCTGGATGACAACTTCCATACACTCAAACGAAATATAGGGGTCGCATGGTTTGATAGAATGTTGGAAGATTGTCAGCAAGGAAACTGCCCAAGATATTTTTCTGATGATATTTTTTATGCGTTAACCGATATATCCCTTGAAGGGTACGCTCTGCAAAAGGCGTATCCTTTTATAGGTGACGAGGTTGGAATTAATGATAAAGAAAAATATTTTAAAGCGCTGGGTAAAATTAATACTGTTTTTGACTGCCAAAAGGAAACTAAAATTAACATTAATTTATTCAACCAAGATTCGAGGCAGGTTTACTATAAGACAGAAAAAAAATCGACATTCTATCAATCTGCCAGACTTCGAAAAGCCTATTGGAATTATTTAAAGGAACATCCAAACAATGATGAAATAGAGGACTATTTTTTTACATGTGAATTTATAAACAAGGTCCATCGAATTTATAACAAAAAAAGATGTGCCTCAGAAGATTTTGAAACGTATAAAGAAATATTGTCTGAAAATCTTCATATTGCAAACCCTTTGGATTTATACCGGCTGTGTATTATTAGGAAAAAGGTTTGCATAAAAAAATAACTATTCTAACACCTTAGGTTGTTGGAACCATTTTCAGAAAGGAAGGTCTCCTAATAGAGCCCGGGGCGGAGGCTTATATCTACCGTCGGTTTTATAGGCGGTGGAAACCAGGGGGTGGGCAAAAAAATTACTTATCTTTTAATTTTCGATAGTTTTCGTAAATTCTCTTGGCCCCTCCCCAGATAAGAAGAATGCCCAAAAGATAGAAACAGAACCGGATGTAATACATAAACGAAGAAAAATACTCGATCTTTTCTATTTTAGGCATGACCTGGGGTATCCTGAAAAAAACCCCGATTCCGGCAAGTGTAAGAATAACCCCCCAGACGATTTTAGTGACTATTTTGTTTTTATCCATGGCTTGATTACTCTGAACTTCTGACCCTCTGATCTTCTGAATCTCTGGTCTTCTGCTCTTCTGAACTTCTATCTTTTATTATCCCCCCAAATAATGCTCCTTTACCTTGGGATTGTCCAAAAGTTCGGCCGCCAAACCTTCTAAGACGATTTCACCTCTCTCGAGCACGTAGGAGTGGTGGGCCACTTTGAGGGCGGCCCTGGCATTCTGTTCCACCAGCAGAACCGTTGTGCCGGATTGGTTTAGCTGTTTAATGACATTAAAAATTTCCCGAACGATTAACGGGGCAATGCCCATGGACGGTTCGTCCAAAAGCAACAGCTCGGGACGTCCCATCAGGGCACGGCCGATGGCCAGCATCTGCTGCTCGCCTCCGGAAAGGGTGCCGGCGATCTGTTTGGAGCGCTTTTCCAGGATGGGGAACATCTGATAAACACGCCTCATTCTCTCCTTGATCTCAAGCCGGTTGCTCCGCTTGAAATAATGATAGGCCCCGAGGTTGATATTATCCCGGACGGTCAGATGGGCAAAAATCTGTCTCCCTTCGGGCACCTGTGAAATGCCCAGGCCCACGATCCGGTTGGCCGGTATGCCGACAATATTCCGATCCTTATAGAGAATACGGCCCGTGCTGTTTTTCATCAGCCCGGAGATAGACTTTAAAAGGGTGGACTTGCCCGCCCCGTTGGCGCCAATGATGGAAACCACCTTGCCCGCAGGAACCTTTAGAGAAACCTTTTTGAGCACACGAATACTTCCATAAGAGGCGTTAATTCCGTCGATTTTTAGCAAATTAGTTCCTTACAGTTGAATTTTGTGCATTTTGTGGTCACCACGAAGGTTATATATTTTATTTTTCTTTTTCTTCGTGATCTTCGTGGTAAAAAAAGCCGATCTTTTTTGGTACCGATTTATCGGGGTTAGGCCTCTCCTCCTAGATATGCTTCAATAACCCTGGGGCTGTTCCGGATTTCTTCAGGCGGCCCCTCGGCAATCTTCTGGCCATAGTTGAGCACCAAAATCTCATCCGAGATATTCATCACTACCTTCATATCATGTTCCACCAGTAAAACGGTAATCCCTTTTGCATTGATGGCCCTGATCAAAGAAGATGCCACATGGGTCTCTGTCTCATTCAGACCGGCCGCGGGTTCGTCCAGGCAGATCAGTTCCGGCTCACTGGCCAGTGCCCGCCCGATCTCCAGTAATTTCTGTTCGCCCAGAGGCAGGCTGTCCGCCAAATCTTTGAATTTATGGGCAAGCCCAATAAATTTCAGAATCTTCAATGCAGTTTCCCGGATCCGTTTTTCTTTGCGTCTGGACCGGGGTAGAACAAAACCCGAGGCCAAAAAGGAAGTTCGAATCCGGGTATAACAGCCCAGCATGACATTTTCCAGGACCGTCATATTTCCGAAGAGCTCAACGGTCTGGAAAGTCCTCGAAATACCCCGGTCCGCAATCTTATGTGCCTTGAGATGTTGGATGGGCTGACCTTTAAATTTTACCGTTCCCTGTGTTGGTGGAAAAGATCCGGTAATCACATTAAACAGGGTGGTCTTGCCGGCGCCGTTGGGGCCGATAATCGACTTGATCATTCCCCGTCGAACGTTAAAATTAAGGTTGCTGAGCGCCATGAGACCGCCAAAGGTCATGACCACACCTTGCAGCTCAAGAACGTTTTCCTCCATATCAGCGCTCATCAGACACCTATTTCCTGAACCAGCCTTTGACAATCCCCGGAACCCCTGCCAGACCATCCGGCAATAAGACGGTGACAAAGAGGAGTATGGCGCCATATACGATGACCTCAAATTCCTCAAAATAATACAGCCATTCATTACTCAAAAAAGTGATCAGACCGGTTCCCACGATCGCACCCCAGATATTATGCATCCCGCCTAACGCGATCATGATCAGAAGTTTTATGGAAAAGAAAAGGTCAAAAGTGGCTGGATTGACAAAATTAAGATAATGAGCATAAAGGCTTCCGGCCAAAGATGCCAAAACAGCCGAGTACACAAAAACCAGTATCTTGAACCGGGATACATCCACCCCCATGGCACGGGCTGCCGGTTCACTGGCATGGATAGCCCTTAAGGCCCGGCCGGTACCGGATTGAATGACATTAACGGTAAAAATAAATGCCGCTATCACAAACCCCCAGACAAGGTAGTAATAGCGTTCAACGGAATTAAACTCAAATCCAAACAGGGTCAGGCCCGGAATGCCGGACATGCCGTCCGGACCGCCGGTCCATTCGATCTCTTCATTGAAGATGATAAAAATGATGATTCCAAAGGCAAGGGTTGCCATGGCCAGATAATGGCCTCTCAGTTTGAGGGAAGGCGCTCCCACCAAAACCGCCACCACGGCGGTAACGGCCATACCGATCACCATGCAGGCCCAGGGGTTCATTCCGTAATTGGTGGTCAGGATGGCCGATATATAGGCGCCGATACCAAAAAACGCGGCATGCCCGATGGATATCTGTCCGGCATATCCCATAAGAAGGCTGAGACCCATGGTAATCAGACAATATATACCTGCAAATACCATGATGTCGGGATAGTGTTCTATGGCGGGAATCCGGTGGGCAGTCCATGGAAAAACCATGATAGCAAGAGCAAACACGGCAATGGGGAGTTTGGCGATTCGTAACATGCCTAAAACCTTTTGATCCTGCTGATCTCTATGCTGCCCAGAAGTCCGCTGGGTTTAAAGAATAAAATAACCAGAAGCACAATCAAAGCAAAAGCATCTTTGTATCCCGAGCTAATAAGACCCGCTCCAAAGGATTCGATGCTTCCCATGATCAGTCCTCCCAGGATAGCGCCCGGAAAGCTTCCCAGCCCCCCCAAAATCGCCGCTCCGAATCCCTTTACCGCCAGCATGGCCCCCCGGTCATATTCCATAAGGGATATCGGAGTTACGGTAATACCCGCCACCGCTCCGATAGCGGCGGATAGGGCAAAGGACAACAGAATCATCTGCTTGACATTGATGCCGACCAGGCTGGCCGCATTCGGATTGTCGGCGCAGGCGCTCATGGCCTTGCCGATGATGGTCCGATCAAAGAAGATGGACAGCGCAACCGCGGTGACGATCAAAAAGCCGATTACCCAGAAATACTGGGGTTGAACCACAGCTCCCAGAAAAGTGATGGGATTTCGGCCGGAAAACGCTGGAAGATCAAAAGGGTCCTTACCCCAAATAAACGACGCCGTTCCCTTGATCAGGATGGACACTGCAATGGTAGCGATAATCAGGGTAAGTACCGACGGTCGGCGGATGGGTCGAATGGCCAACCGGTCCATAAGAATTCCCACCAGGGTAACCAGGATAATTGTCGCCAGAAAGGCCAGAATAAGGGGCAGCCCCATGGCAACGTTCATAAAAACCATGATCAATCCGCCCAGCATGACGAATTCACCCTGAGCGAAATTGATGATCTCGGTCACATTATAGATAATATTAAACCCCACGGCCACCATGGCATAAACACTGCCCACGGTCAGCCCGGTAATGAGGTATTGTAAAAGCTGGCTTGCCAGCGTAATTTTTTCCATATGTCTTTATCGAATAAAAAAGTGAGGATGATGAGCCCATCATCCTCACAAATTTTACCACTGCAAATCCATGAATCAGTCCACCAGTGCCCAGTCATTGTCTTTCACGATTACCATGCTAAAAGCCGCTTTGGTCAGACCGTTGTGGTCGTCCGGCGAAAAATTGAAGATACCATGCTGGCCCACAAATCCCTTTTTCTTCTCCAGGTAGTCCCGGATTGCGGCTTTGTCATCACCTGCGGCAGATAGGGCGTCCACAACCAGCTGCAGAGCATCCCATCCATGTCCGCCGAATGAACTCAAAGGCTCATTGTATTTGGCCGTATAGCTCTTCAGATAATCCATGGTTACACTTTTTTGAGGGTGGTCTGCCGGTAAAAGCTCGGCAATATTACAGGCGCCTAAGGGGCATAAAACACCTTCAGCAGCTCCTGCAGCCAGCTCGATATTTTTACGGCTGCCGAAGCCATGGCTCTGATATAACGGAATGGCTGTCATTCCCAGATCTTTCCAGTTGCGAATCATGGTCACCTGTGTGGGACCGATGGACCAGTTCACGATGGCGGCCGGAGCCATTCCCTTAATTTTGGTCAACTGCGCCGTCATGTCCGTATCCTTGGGTCCATATTTTTCATCGGCGATAATATTCATATTGAATTCGGGTGCAAGCCGAATGAGCTCTGAACGTCCACTGGCTCCGTATCCGGTGGTTACGCTCATGATGGCGATTTTAGTAATTCCTCTGTTTTTAAGATGGGTATAAATGGCCTTCACAGCCATACTGTCCGACTGGGGGGTCTTAAAAACCCAGTGATACGGCTTGCCCGTCTTTTCATTGTGAACAATCTTGTAACTGGCTGCACAGGAAACCAGAGGGGTTTTATTTTGTTCGGCAACCGGTATCACCGCAAGGGAGAGTCCGCTCAAGGAAGGCCCGATCACCGCACAGACCTTATCCCGGGTAATGAGCTTTTTTACCGCCAGGTTGCACTTGGTGGCATCCCCTTCGTCGTCATAAATAACAAGTTCCAGTTTTTTTCCGTTAATGCCGCCGGCCGCATTGATCTTTTCGGCCAGCATCTCAACGGTTTTCTTTTCCGGATCACCCAAAAAAGAAGCGCGGCCGGTCACGGAAAAAACCGCTCCGACTTTATATGACCCTTTGAAGGCATTGGCCTGGCTGATGAGCAACCCCATACCGAAAAAACAAATTGTTGCAATAATAAAAATTCTCCTGAGTGTCATGTTCTCCTCCCTTTTTGTTTCTGGTTTCAACCCTATCGTTGCATAAACAATACATCAGATTATACGTTAAACTTCTAAGACAAAGGCTTTGCGTTGATTGGAGTAAATATTAAAGGGTCCAACCGTTGGCGGCATTTAATGTGAACAGCTTTTTTGCTGTGTTGTCTACCTTTCAGGAAAGCCGATAATACCGCATCTCCTTTGTTATCAAGACCTTGCAGTAGATGACTACAGCTGCGGCCTTGATGCCTTGAACCTGCGGTATCCTCGACTTTTGCAGCGTTAGGGTTAAGATTAATCATTTTTCTCTATTCGCCGGTTTAAAAGGTTTAAAAATCGGTTACATGGTATACACTTTGCTTCCGTCAATCACGGTTACGTTGTTTTCTTGAAGTAATTTTACGGCCTCATCGATGGGATCGATTCTAAAGATCATTACCGCATTTTCCCCGCTATGTTGAACAAACGCATACATATATTCTACATTAATTCCGGCCTGGTGCAAAATATCGAGTATTCTATATAGGCCTCCGGGCCTGTCTTCCACCTCCACGGCCACCACATCGGTTTTGCTCACGGTAAACCCACGTTTTTTTAGGGCTTCGATGGCCTTTTGATTGTCATTTACGATCAGTCGCAGCACGCCAAAATCGGATGTATCGGCCAGGGCCAGCGCCCTGATGTTGACATTCGCTTCCGCAAGAATCGCTGAAACTTCAGCCAAACGTCCGGCCTTGTTTTCCAAAAATACTGAAATTTGTTCCGCCCGCATATGTTGCCTCCTTTTCATTACCCTAAATTGAGCGATTATCAATCACCCGCACCGCTTTTCCCTGACTGCGGGCAATCACCTTGGGTTCCACCAGCTTTACTTTTGCGGAAACGCCAAGATAATCCTTGATATTCTTTGCGATCTTTCTTTCCCGTTTCTGCAGGTGTTTGACTTCATCGGAAAACAGACGTTCACCCACTTCGACCAGAACCGTAAGCGTATCCAGATTATCCTTCCGGTCAACCACGAGCTGGTAATACGGTTCAACTTCATCCATTTCCATGAGAACACTTTCAATCTGTGACGGAAACACATTGACGCCGCGAATAATCAGCATATCATCCGTACGACCGCTGACCCGGTTCATACGGATATGGGTCCGGCCGCATATACACGGCTCCGGATTCAGCGAGGTGATGTCACGAGTTCTATACCGTATCACCGGAAAAGCTTCCTTGGTTATGGTTGTAAAAACAAGTTCGCCGGTCTCGCCGTAAGGGAGGACTTCTCCGGTTTGAGGATCGATAATTTCAGGAATAAAGTGATCCTCAAATATATGAAGGCCTTTTTTTGCTTCATGACATTCTATAGCAACACCCGGCCCGATGACCTCGCATAAATATCTACCGCGGTTAAATTCAGCTTCCGCTCTATTTCCTCCCGCATCTTCTCAGACCAGGGTTCGGCCCCGAATATTCCGAATTTAAATTTTAAATCTTCAAAAGAAACCCCTACTTCCTCGGCAACTTCCGACAGGTGAAGTGCATAGGAAGGCGTTGCCGTCAATATGGTGGGCCCGAAATCCGTCATGATCACAACCTGTCTCTTGGTATTTCCTCCGGATACCGGAATAACGGAAGCACCGAGTTTCTCCGCACCGTAGTGGATGCCCAGACCCCCTGTAAAAAGCCCGTAACCGTATGCATTGTGAATGATGTCTCCACGAGTGGCCCCGCCGGCGGCAAGGGAACGGGCCATAAGCTCAGCCCATGTATTAATATCCCGAGCCGTATATCCCACAACCGTGGGCTTTCCGGTGGTCCCGGATGAGGCATGAATACGAACCACATTGTCCATGGGGACCGCAAACATTCCAAAAGGATAATTATCACGCAAATCCTCTTTAGTCGTAAAAGGGATTCGTTTTAAATCTTCCAAGGACTGGATATCATTGGGCGTGATATGATTTTCTTCAAATTTTTTTCTGTAAAAAGGAACATTTGCATAGACACGATCAAGGGTGGCCTTGAGCCGTCGCAGTACGATTGCCTCCAGATCTTCCCTGGGCATGGTTTCAAATCCAATGTCGAGAATCATTCCAATACTCCTTTCAAATAAAATGAACTCGTAAAAAGTTAAAATTGAGGCGGCAAAGTAAAAAGTTCAAGTTCAAGGCGTCGCAAATTTCGTGGAATGAGGCGTACTTATGTACGCCGCAGTGAACACGAAATGAAGCGCAACGCAGAAATTGGACTTTTTATGAAGCCGTCAAATAAAAAAGGCTGCAAGTGAAACTCACAGCCTTTTAAAAAACCATGAGTTTCATTTTGTTGTGTCTACCCATGGTTTTGTGTTTATGTCAGGTTCGGCATTTTTTACCTTGCCGGTCCATGGATAGACTTCCTAAAAAAGAAGCCCGCCAGGAAGCTAAAAAAACCAAAGTAAAAAAACCGAAACCTCATCTCTTGATCCTTAATATTTATTTAAAATAACCAATAGTTAACTTGAGCGCTCTATAATGGATAATAAAATATATGTCAAGAAAAAAGATTTACTCTTTTAAACTTCCCTTAAAATCAGGCGTTCGCTTTTCAAGAAAGGCCGATGCTCCTTCCTTTACATCCGGACTGGTGAAGCAGAGGGCGAAGGCGTCTATTTCCATGTGGCAGCCGGTGGTAATATCTACATTCATACCGTTGTTAATCGCCTGTTTGGCCGCCCGAAGAGAGACTTTACCCCTTGAAGCAATGGTTTTTGCCGTCTTGATGACTTCATCCATAAGTTGTTCTTGAGAGCAAACCTTGTTGGCCAGTCCTATATTTTTTGCTTCTTCAGCGGGAATCATCTTGCCGGTAAATATCAATTCTTTGGCCATGCTCTCACCCACGAGTCTCGGCAGCCGCTGTGTACCTCCAAAACCCGGAATAATCCCAAGCGTGATTTCCGGCAGACCGAACATTGCGTTTTCGGACGCATAGATAAAATCACATGCCATGGCAACCTCACATCCGCCGCCCAGTGCAAAGCCGTTTACCGCTGCGATGACGGGTATGGGCAACTCCTGGAGTTTATTCATCAAGACACGCCCCATCTCGGAAAACGATTTTGCCTTAAGGGTGTTAAATGTCAGAAATTGCTTGATATCCGCCCCGGCAATAAAATCAGCACACGGATGTCCTCGTTTGCATGAATCTCATCAAGGACATTGGAAAACTCTTTAAGCGTTTCCTCATTCAATGCGTTTAAAATTTCGGGCCTGTTGAAGGTAATGGTTACAATCCCTTCTTTGACCTGAACAACAATATTATTATATTCCATAATTACCCTCCGTATCCCGCCAACCCTTTTGGATGGCTCTGTTTTAAAAATGCCGTGGGGTTTGTCTCGTTGATATATTCCCGGAGACCCTTCACGATGGCATCGCACATTCGATCCTGATATTTTGAATTGACTAATCTTTTGCAGTCCCTGGAATTGCTGATAAAGGCCGTTTCTATTAATATGGCAGGCATTTGGGCGCCTAAAAGAACATAAAAGGGCGCCTGCTTGACCCCTTTATTTTTTATCCTGCTGTACCTCTTTTTCAAATTTTTACACATGCATTTCTGGACATGGACGGCCAGGCGACTCGATTCGTTGATCTTGGCATTTTGCATCAGGTCGCTTAAAATCGCCTGAAGGTCGCTGATGTTTTTGGTTGAAGTGGCATTTTCCCTGGCGGCCACTAAAATGGCATCATCATCTGTGGCCAGGTTCAGGAAAAAGGTCTCAATGCCATATGCCCTTCTATCCCTAGCGGCATTGGTATGAAGGGATATAAAAAGGTCCGCGTTTTTTGTGTTGGCAAAAGCGGTCCGTTCTTCAAGGGTAAGATACTTGTCTCTCGTACGAGTCATGACGACCTCACAGTGCAATTTTTCACGGATTTTTTTAGCCAGCCGCAGGCCAAGTTTCAGGACAATATTTTTTTCGTGAACCCCCTTTAAACAACCGGGAGCGCCATAATCGCGCCCGCCATGACCCGGATCGATAACAATTCGTCTAACACCAAGGGCAAGCTGCTTAGCCAGAGCACCGGGGGCAATCTTGCCGCCTTTTATATCTTTTTTAACCTGCCTTCCGGTTGCCTTTTCTGTATGTCCCCAGACATCGATAACGATTCTGAAGGGATTCTTTAAGGAAAATATCTTGTAATTTTTAAATGATTTGATATCCACAACAACTCTGACCTGGTCTGATGTGTTTTGCCCTGCGCGGGCGTCGCTGAGCAGGTTGTCATTGATTGGAATATATTTTTTAATATCTTTTCCCAGTCTGCTGTTGTTTAAATCCACATACAGACGGTGGGGTTTCCGGATTGAGACATCCTCTTTCAAAAGTCTGTGTGTATATGACAACTCACTGTCCGCATCGATCACAACACGGGTGTAGCTCGGGTTGGACCAGAATCTGAGACCCACAACCGTTCCCGTGTTGGGTTGAGATCCTTGGGTATCCCTTTTAACCGGGATTTTAGCATAAGTGATTTCTTTTATGTGCTTTGCGATGTCGTCTTCCGGCGGTATGACATGGCTGGGTTTGCTCATTTTGCGTTTGGATGCGATCTTTGGAACCCCTTTGGGGGAGATATTTCCTAGTGCGTTTTCGGCCCTGCGTTTGTATACGCTTTTTGGATAATTTTTGATAATGCGTTTATAAATATCGATAGCCGCTTTTTTATCGGATTTTTTATATGAACGCCGGTAAAGCTCCCTATAAAGCTTCCCGGACATATAAAGCCCGGCAGCGGCCCATGGACCGGAAGGATTATCCTCATAAACCGCCTGATACTTTTCGATACAATCCAGCCAAAAACATCTGTATTTTTGTTTTTTTGGACTGTGGCGAAGTTTCTTGTAACAGGCTTCGGCCCGGTAGTACTTTTTCTTTGCAGAATCTGCAGATGACGCGCGTGGGCAAGTCACCGAAAGGATACAACACGCCAGCAAACAGAATAAAAATGGTTTTTTGTAATCAAATAACAATGGTTTTTGCCTTTTCCTTTAATTTGTTCAGGCAGTTTAACGCATCCAGAGGTGTCATTTTCGAAATATCAAGCTTTTGCAACTTTTCTATAACATATTGATCCGGTCCGGAAAAAAGATTAAGCTGCACCTGCCCCTTTTTTAATACATCACCGTCTTCGATCATAAACGCCGGGCTTTTTAAACCGTGTTTATCATTTTCTATATGGTAAAGAATCTTTTTGGCTCGCTGGATCACCCGGTCAGGAATACCCGCAAGCCGTGCCACCTGTATTCCATAGCTTCGATTGGTTCCCCCTTCCACAAGCTTTCTTAGGAAAATAATTTCGTCATTCCATTCCTTAACCGCAATGTTGTAATTTTTTACCCGGGACTTTAAACGTTCGAGCTCCGTGAGTTCATGGTAATGGGTGGCAAAAAGGGTTTTAACTCCCCTGCCCTTTAAGTCATGCAGATATTCCGCCACCGCCCACGCGATGCTGAGCCCGTCGAACGTGCTGGTTCCCCGCCCGATCTCATCCATAATAACCAGACACTGACGGGTCGCGCTGTTTAAAATATTTGCGGTCTCCTGCATCTCCACCATGAATGTGCTCTGTCCCTGGGAGAGGTTGTCCAAAGCACCCACCCGGGTAAATATCCGGTCCGTAACACTCATTGAGGCTCTGGCCGCAGGAATAAAAGAACCCATCTGGGCCATAATGACCATCAGCGCAACCTGGCGTAGAACCGTAGATTTGCCAGCCATATTGGGACCGGTGATGATGAGTATCTGATTTTCGGTATTGTCGATCCGGATGGTGTTGGGCACGAAACGTTCCCCGGTAATCATTTTTTCCACCACCGGATGCCGTCCCTCTTCAATTAAAATATAATCCTGTGTATTAAATTCCGGCCGGTGGTAGTCATTTTGATCGGCGATTTCAGCCAGGTTCAGAAAACAGTCCACATCGGCTAAAAATTGGGCAATCTGTTTAATGGCCGTGTTATTCTTTACCACCTCGTCCTTTATTTCATTAAATATTTCATATTCAAGCACGGCTCTTTGGTCTTCGGCGCCCAATACTTTTGATTCAAATGTCTTTAGCTCATCGGTGATATAACGTTCGGCATTGACCAGGGTCTGTTTGCGAACATAATGCAGGGGGACATCTTCTGAACGTGCTTTCGGGACCTCGATAAAATACCCGAAAACCTTATTATAGCGCACTTTGAGCGCGTTGATTCCGGTGGTCTCCTTTTCCCGGGTCTCGAGCCTGGCAAGCCAAGCTTTGCCATGACGGCTCGCGGCGATCAGCTCGTCCAGTTCCTGATGGTATCCTTTTTTAATGATACCGCCTTCATTAATAGTATGGGGCGCATCTTCGCGGATCGACCGTTCGATCAATTCCGCCAGTTTACACAGGCCCTCTATATCCTGATCACATGTAAAAAGTTTCGCTTTTAAATGGGAAAGCAAAGACCATATGCCGGGCAGGCTGTTAATGGAACGCTTCAGCGCAACAAGGTCCCTGGCATTGGACTGCTTCATGGCGATTTTGCTCCCGAGCCGTTCAAGATCATACACCGATTTTAAGCGCTCCCGGATATTCTTTCGAACCTGAATGTGTTCCTTTGCTTCTTCAATAGCATCCTGTCTGGACTGAATCTCAAGAAGATCCAAAAGCGGGTATCTGATCCACCGCTTCATCTGCCTCCCCCCCATGGCGGTGATTGTTCTGTCCATGATTCCCAGGAGCGTCCCCTGTCCGGATCCTGTACGGATATTCTTGACCAGTTCAAGGTTCCGGCAGCTTAACTCGTCAACCAAAAGATAATGACTCAGTGAATACGTTGTTATGCCGGTGAAATGCTCTACCTTCTGTCTCTGAGTTTCCCGGACGTAGAAAAGAAGTGCGCCGGCCGCACGCACACCGGTGTTTAAATGTTCGCAGCCGAATCCTTCAAGGGAAAGGGTTTTGAATTGATCAATAAGCCGTTCCCGTGCCCTGCTGTATTCGAATGCACGGTCTTCTAAAAAGGTTATGGATTTTTCAGGAACTGCTTTTATGACAGGTAAAAAAATGGAATCATTCCTTGAAGATTCAGGGAGAAGAACTTCTCTGGGTGATATACGGAGGACTTCATCAATAACAGCATGCATATTCTCAGATTCAGTCACCCTAAAATTCCCGGTTGAAATATCCAAATAGCTCAGTCCGGCGGCATGGGTGTTACAGGCAACGGCAAGAACATAATTATCCGCTCTTTCATCAAGCAACTCGTTATCGACAATCATCCCCGGGGTAACGACCCGTACCACATCCCTTTTCACCAAACCTTTTGCCTGGGACGGATCTTCTATTTGATCACATATGGCGACTTTGTATCCTTGGTCAATGAGGCGGGCGAGATAGTTCTGTGCGGATTTATACGGGATGCCGCACATGGGAATCGGGAATTCGTCTTTCTTGTTCCGTGAGGTTAATGTTATTTCGAGAAGCCGGGAGGCAAGCTCGGCATCCTCAAAAAACATTTCGTAAAAATCTCCCATACGGTAAAAAAGTATCGCATCAGAGTACTTTTCCTTAATGGAAAGGTACTGCTTCATCATGGGAGTCGCTTTCGAAACACTCATACGCCTAACTGGGTTCTTTGGGTTCGCCCTCATGCTCCGAAGAACCGCTTTTTAATGATTCAACCTCTTTTTTAAGTGCTGCAATCTCTTCCAGTTGGGAAGTGGCTGCCGCGTTTAAATTCTTTATTGTTTTTTTCGATTTGAACCGTTGGGAAAGACTGAAAAAATAGGCAATCAAAAACCCGATTAGAAAAAAAGCCAGAAAAAAGATTGCATTGGGCATTTCGATTGTATGAAACGGTTCACCGTACATAAGATCTATTTGAAAAACTTGTTTTGCCAATAAATAATCCTTATTCGAGAAAAAGATAATTGCGATAAAGCCTATAATAATTAACCAGAGAACGATCTTTAGTTTTTTCATAGTGGTCTCCTTCAATATTAGCTTGTTATATCTAATTTATCAAAATAAGGCTTTAAATTTTTATAGGTGGTTATTAAATGCTCCGGAATAACACGCACATCGGCAAAGACGGTTAACGCATTGGTATCACCGAACCAGCGGGGTACAATATGAAAATGGAGATGTTCTTCAACGCCGGCGCCCGCAACTTTCCCGAGATTAAGTCCCACATTAAAACCGTCGGGGTTCATTACTTTTTTTAATATCCCCATAGATTGTTCAACCGTCTCGAGAAGGTCACCCATTTCACCCTTGCTGAGCTGGTCAAGGGCGGAAATGTGTTTTACCGGCGCCGCCAGAAGATGGCCGTTTATGTAAGGAAATTTATTCATAACAACAAGGGTCGCCTGGCCCTTGTAAAGGGTCAGATTGTCGTTTTCTGAAAGCGCCTTGCAAAATATACAGCCTTCCTCTTTATCGCCCAGAATATATTCCATGCGCCATGGAGCCCACATGGTTTTCATTATGAGTCCTCCTAATCAGAATCATAGCTTGCCCTAACGTTGCAAAATCAGATTTTTTACTAAACCATCAATTTTTATTAGTCAATTGTCAATAATTTCTCTACCCTTTTCAAACCCAAAACTCAACCCTTTTCTATTTAGTGTCCATCCATAAATGAGGATTTTTGTTCAAGATCAAGGCATGTGAAAAAAATACCCACCCCAGTACGACCTGCCGGACCTACGGGGCAGGCAGGCATATGTTTAATATTCCGAGGATTTATTCGCCACCGAACTTTGGCGAATTATTTTTTGAACATAACACAGAGACTTGTCCGCCTCCGGCGGATTGAGCAAAAAAACCATTTATGAATGGACACTATTTGAGGCGCACAACTTCCAGTTCACCCCACATGCCGATTTTATTTCCCATAATTACAACAATCCCGTCAACCCCTTTGATATTTTTACCGAAATCTATTGCAGACCCGATATCAGCTTTGGATGTTATCTGATTGCCGATGGATGTTGCAGCGGCATCGGCCAGTGAACAGGAACCGGATACCACACAGACGGCATCCGCTTTCCCCAGACTGAGCGAGTGCCCCACCGTGCCTGATGATGTGCATACGGATAACGGCTTTTCTCCGGGATCGACACGCAGACCCATTCCCAGACTTATCGGAGATTTACCTGCAAAAATACCTATGGTCACCGGTCCGTTTGTTTTGAAAAAGATGTCACCCCCGTTTTCCACAACAACTTCATCAGTATGCATCAACAGATCAATCCCCACGTGCTCGGCAATGGCACCGGCAACCGCCGCCATGGGGCCCACACCGGCATTTTCACCCGCTAATACCATGTGGTTTATAATATTCGGCGCCGGTCCGCTGACACGCCACGGCTTCAACGTCTTTACAAATTCAGGGTGTCTTTTTATATAAGCCTCAATAACCCCCCTGTGCTTGAGAATCAGTTCCCTGGTTATCTCCTCAAGCGGTTTTGCCGCATGCACAAACAGGTCTGTTTCCTTAACAGCCACCCTGAAAGAAACCAGATTCTCTCTGGCTGTCAGATTTCGATACGATCGTTTTTGATACATCCTGAGTTAATTATCACCCTCAGAAAAGATGGAAAGATCAATTAAATCACAAATTCCAAGCACCAAATTACAAATAAATCCCAAATATCAAGCACCAAATCTCAAACAAATCTCAAATTCCAAACCGGTTCCCTCCGGGCCGGAGGCAAAGCGATTGTTTTTTTGTTTGTGATTTTGAATTTCGGTCACGCGCAGCGCAGGCACTTGCGCCGCGTGTTGTGATTTATTTGTTTTTTGGAATTTGTTATTTGGAATTTCTACTAAATCAATCACTCCGAACGGATACCATTATTTGAATTGTGTTTTCGGACACATATCTTCCGGGCACTGTCTCAAAAAATAGTGATCCGTCATTCCGGCTATAAAATCCCTGACAATTTCCTCTTTGCAATGGTTTTCAATATAATCTTCGGACATATCTTCCAGAAAACCTGTAAATATCACCGAAGATCGGTTTTCAGTCTCAATATCATTCAGGTACTTCTCAAAAAGGATTCCAAACAGTTTTTCTATGGTGCCCGTATGTTTTTTGATTTCCGGATTCATGTAAATACGTTCAAGGTTAAAATCCTTGAGCCGCTTTAAGGCGTCAGACACTTCCGGGCTGAAAGCAACATAGCTGTTTTGAAAGCTGTTTCTGATAACATCGGTAACAAGATTATAGACAATAGTCCCGTTGGTATCCCCGAGGATATCCACGCTGTCCCTGGGAAGATCGGATCTTTTGATCATTTTGAGCCGGATGGCGTCTTCTATATCACGACCGATGTAACTGATGGTATCTGCCATCCGGACAACACATCCTTCCAGCGTCATGGGTATGAGTTTAACCCAAGGATCATCCTTTTTAGCTGTCATCTCTTTTTCTAATGTTTCAAACGTTTTATTTCTATCCGGTTTAAGCACCTGGTTATGGATTTCTCCGTCATGGCAAAGAATACCGTCCAGAGTCTGCAAACAAAGATTCCACCCGATGCCTTTACATTCCACCTTGTCCAGAAAATGAACACTCTGAACATTATGTTGAAAATAACCGATCCCCTTTGACCGGCACAGTTCTGACAAAAACCTTTCACCGTCATGCCCGAATGGTGTATGCCCGATATCATGGCCCAGAGAAATGGCTTCAATGAGATCATCGTTCAATCCCAGATAACGACCAATGGTCCGTGCAATTTTTGATACCAGTTGAACATGGAGCACACGGTGGGTAATATGATCATTGTGTATAAGATAAAAGACCTGGGTCTTGTCGATATATCGCGTGTAGGCCCGTGAATGCAGAATCCGATCCACATCCACAGAAAATTTCAGACGATACCCTTCCTCTAAACGCACCTCACGAAACCGTCGCACTCCTGCGACACTCAACGTAGCAATTGGAGATAAAATTTCCGTTTCCCGCTGTTTCAGAGCGACACCGAGCGCATTGAGTTTTTCTTCATCAAATCTGGCCATTTTCTATCATGCTCTCCATGAGTTTAATGTAATCTATCCCCGCCTTTCTGAATCCTTCTTTACCAAATTTCATGTTGGCTTCCAGAACATACAGATTTTTATCATGCTTAATGATATCGATGCCTACATCGTCCCACCGGCATCTTTGAGCGGTATCCAAGGCAAGATCAAGAACCTTTTTGGGTACAGGATCCAGACTGATGGTTGCTCCCACGGCAACATTGCTTCTAAATTCACCCGGAGGTGCAATGCGCCAGTAGGCATGAACGACCCGATCCCCGATAACAACAACCCGTATATCGCGATCTGACGGCAGGTATTCCTGAATATAGGCTGCATTCGTCCGGCTGATATAGGATTCCAGATCTTCTCGATTCCGAATAAGGTAAACCCCCCTTCCCATGGCCGATCCCCGTGGGATTTTGCCGATAAAGGGAAATTGAAAATGTTCGCAAATAGAAGCCTTCTGGCGTTTTCCATAAAACACCCGAGTCCTGGGATGCGGTATTTCGAGAAGATTAAACAGGGCGGTCTGTTTGATCTTGTCCTGAACACATTTATAATTATGATAACTGGGAAAGGTTTTTTTCCCCACGGCATCGAACAATTCGGCATAAAAAGTGCTGGGATAGTATATCTTTTCAGCATTTCGAATAAGATCCGCTTCCCTACGGCTGTAATTTGAAAAATTAGGTTGCACCCCCAACGTTACTACATTTTTACACTTTTTAAGCCGTGCTTCAAGGGCGATCACTTTTTTAACGTTTTTCATTACGATCAAACAGCCTCATAATGATATCTCGGCTCCGTTCGGTATGACTTCCCGGCCAGTATATCCGCCGGCATCGGCCGCATGTCTGAAACATATCGCAGGTTTGCCAGATATAGTCGGGCACATTCCCCTGCACAGAATCCTTGTCCACCGACTGGATACGGGTGTTACACCGGATGCATCGTGAAAACGGACGCGTATCCGTATAAACAATCCCCAGGGTGTGAATCACCTCTTTGAGCTGCTCAAACGGATGGTTTGACGTTATAAAAATAAACTCTTGCGACAATTTGCCGTTGCGGACCCGCTCGGTGCGGGTGAGCAGAATACGTTTTTTTCTCCCCGAATCCATGGCTTTTTCAACTGAAAAGCCGGGCTCATAAGATGTATCAAAGCCAAGAATCCTCAACCATTTTGCCAGCTTGCCCAGCGCAGGCTCCGCAGCAAAGCATATGTCACTCTTGCTGTTCATTTGTCATTTTAATATTGAATGCCTGGTCCTCTGATCAAGGTCAGAGATAGATGTCTCTGCCTTAGAGTTTTTTGTCTAAAATCACAAATTCCAACAAAACAAATCCACTCTGAGGATAACCAAAGCCTGGTGCTCGGAGCCAGGGATTTTACTCCGGCGGTGTCAACACAAACAGTGACGGTAAAACCGAAACGCCAGCCCAGTATCTGTCGACATCGAGCTGAAAACCGGAACCGTCATCGGTTGAAAACACCAGACGGGAAGGGACCCGGTATCCCTTTATATCCTGCATTTTTTTAAATTCCGCTCGATATTTGAGATCGCCGGTAAAATAAAAATTTTCCACCATGCACACCTGTTTTCTGTCGGCATCCAGATATATCTTCTGACAAATGTTCCCCCATCCCTTTTTTAGAACCAGGATATACCCATCTTCATGTGCACAAGGCTCCTTATGAGTCGATACGGCAGTGTGGCCATTTGAAGTAAAATCGGACCTGCCTTCGGGAGGGCTGTTTTTTATAACAACGGCAGAATCATAATGATCGACAGAAACACGACCGGCCAGAAGATTAACGATATCGTCAGATTTCACGGGGATTGAAAAGAATTTTTTCATTGTGGAATTTTCGGAGCGCCGTTTATAAAATTTACCCTGTGTATGATTTACGAGATAGAGCCACTGGCCGTCAGATGCAACGCTTACCACGGGTTGTCCCGAAACACTTCGAAGGGCAATACGGAGTCTGTCCGGAATGGATCCGACCCACGCCACTCGGCTGGTGAGATCTTTTTTTTCATTTTCCAAAAATGTTATCCTGCCGACACCTTTGAAGGTTTTAAGATGAAGATTTTGATTTTTCAGATACGAAATAAGTTCCTCGGCTTCAGATAACCCCTTAAGGTCCCCGGGTTTTTCCGGAATACGTGATGTAACGATGCTGCAGGATGAAAATAAAAAGATGCCGATGAAAAGACTTGTTACAAGGTGCCGGGTGTATGCTGGGGTTTTCATTTACCGGATAATCCCTGTATCTTTTTCTCAAGATCATCTCTGTCTTTTTCTTTTTTCAACAACGAACGTTTGTAGAATTGAAGCGCTTTTTTCTTATCACTTATCTTCAGGTATATATCTCCTAAATGCTCTAGGATAATCGGGTCGTCAGGTACAAGGTTTACCGCTTTTTCCAGATATTTCAATGCTTTGTCAAATAGTCCTTTCTTATAGTATACCCACCCCAGGCTGTCGGTGATATAACCGTCATCCGGCTTTTGTTTTAACGCCGCCTTGATAAGACGTTCGGCCTCGTCCAGATTCTCCCCAAGCTCTGCATAGGTATAACCGAGATAATTCAATGCATTGGCATCTTTTTCGTCAAGACTTATCACCGTCTTCATCTCTTCAATAGAAGCTTTTTTCTTTCCCCACTTGTCATAAACAACGCCCAGGCGAAAACGAAGCCTTGTATTATCAGAGTCAATCGTAAGTCCCTGTTTAAGAACGATTTCAGCTTTTTGGAATTCCCTTTTATCTTCATAAAATGAACCCAGATAGAGTAAAATTTCAGGATCATCAGGTAATTTTTTAATGACATCTTTTAAAAAATGTATGGCTTCCTCAATTTTTTTCTGTTCCTGGTATAAAAAAGCAACGTGAACCACGGCTTCTTTATAAAAGCCGGAATCCGGCGCCACTTTTTTAAAAGACATGATGGCTTTGTCTTTATCTTTTTTCCCATCAAGAGCCACCCCGCTAATGTAATGAAGCTCTGAACTTTCCGGCGCACCCTTTAACATGCCTTCAAGGATAATGACTGCGGCATCATATTCCTTTGGATTTAAATAATGCTTAACAAACTCTCTTATGACTTCCTTTTGAGAAATGCTTCTTGCACCCAGATCCTTAAAAATCTTTTCTGCATCCTCCGTCATTCCCTTTTGATGATAATAATATCCGAGTTCCATGCCGGCTCTTATGTTTTTGGGATTTCTTTTCAAAAGATCCAAGTATAACTGAATAATTTCCTTTTCTTTGCCCAAAGTTTTGTAAAGCTTGATCAGCTCATAACGCGGTTCCTCGAGATCGGGTTTCATTTCTATGGTTTTTTTAAATTCTTTTTCAGCTCCGGCAGTATTATTTTGCTCTGAAAATATTTTTGCTATAAAGAAATGCCCCACATAGGATTCCGGAAAATTTTGAATAAGCCGGTCATAAATTTTTAACGCCCGGCTCAGTTTCTTTTCCTGCATATACAAACCGCCCAAAAGCAAATATATATTTTCTTGTTTCGGATCGATGGCAATAATTTTTTCATACACCGCTTCAGCATCATCCAACTGATTAAGCCCCTGCTTGAGTCTCCCATACATGATAAGAGCGTTAAGGTTTTCAGGTTCTTTCTCTACAATTTTTTCAACAATACTTAACGCCCTCTGGTTCTCTTTTAAATGAAAGTAAAGGGTGGCCAGCTCCAACCGCAGATAAGCAGATTCAGGATCTGTTTCAATGGCTTTATTAAGATATTGAATTGCTTTATCGTAGTTACCTGTTTTCCGCTGTAACTGTGCCTCTGTAAAGTAGTAATAACGGCTCTCCGGAACAACCGAGTCTTCTGCCGTCTCGTCCAAGCTTTTACTTAATGGATGAGCCGCCTTTTTATAAGGAAAACAACCGAAAAAAAATAAAATGACCATAAACGCAACGGTCAGGTGTATCGATTTGGATTTCATTTCAAAAATGTCCTGTTTCAATCAAATCCTTTAACCCTGTCAAAAAAATCAAAGTCCGGAATTTCACGTTTAAAAAACTCTCTCAATTTTTTGATAATATTCTTTTCAACTTGGCGGACACGCTCTCTTGATATCTGGTAGCGGTCGCCGATCTCCTGCAACGTAGCAGGAGTGTCTGAAAAAATACGCTGTTCAAAAATTTCAAGCTCTCTGGGAGTCATGGTTTTTTTAAACTCGGCAACCTTAGTATGTAAGAGGGTCTCGATCTCCTTTTTTGCCATCTGATCTTCCGTAGATTCGACTTCCGTGTTTAACAACTCAACTCTTTCCGTATCTGAATCATCCTTTAGGGGAGCATCCAAAGAAACATCCCAGCCGTCAAGCCTCTGGTCCATATCCACAATTTCACGCTCGGACACCCCCAGTCTTTCGGACAAAAGTTTGGTTTTGGGATCAAAACCCTGATCAATCAGTTTCTGCTTCTCTTTTTTAAGCTTAAAAAAAAGTTTTCGTTGCCCTTGGGTGGTCCCTATTTTCACAAGGCGCCAGTTGTCCATAATAAATTTTAAAATGTAAGCCTTTATCCAGAATGAGGCATAATATGAAAATTTGACATTCTTGTACGGATCAAATTTTTTAACTGCCTGCATGAGCCCTATATTCCCTTCCTGAATCAGGTCCAAAAGATTCTGCATCCATACTCGCTGAAATTCGAGAGCGATTTTTACCACAAGTCTGAGGTTGGCGGTCACCAGAATATACGCAGCCTCGCTGTCACCATCTTCCATAACTCTTTTCCCAAGCTCTATTTCCTGCTCTCTGGTGAGAAGTTTGTGCTTGCTTATTTCTGAAAGGTAGCGCTGAAGCGGATCGAACTTAACAATAGCGGTATTATCAGAACGATATTCCGGCTTTTCATCTTGGTCTTCATATCTGACCTTACGGTTTTGATCTTGTTTTGTTCTTCGAACTTTCTTTTTTTTATTCAATTTACTCATGCGAATATTTGACAATCTCGTTAAAATTCAGTAAAGGGCCTTTTTCGAACGTTTAACGTTTTAGGTGTTTGGTTTTATATTGTTGTTAAAACATATTTTACAATAAACCAAGATATAATGAACTCGAGCTTTGATAAATTCAACAATATTTTATGGACATACAAACAAGCGTATGGTATTCAAAATCTTTCTTATCCTTTTGCGCCTGTAGCTCAGCCGGATAGAGCAACGGACTTCTAATCCGTAGGTCGCAGGTTCGAATCCTGCCAGGCCAGCCATAACCCCTTTTTTGGACCAAAAATTAGCAAATTTCCGCACTTATCCCCTTAACTGCCAATTTTTTACAAGTATAAATCATTTATAATAATAGGTCAAACAGTAAGCTAAACTTAGGGGGTTCGTCCCAGTATTCCGGCATTCTATTCCGATGTCTTTTCGAGATGGTTTTCGAGAACCTATATGCATCAAGATCTCAGCACATCTCTTCGCAAAAAATCGCTCAACTTAGGTTTTATTATCAAGGTTACTCCCCGTAATCGTCAATTTTTTGTGCAGACACGTCAATAACTTGACGGTTTATTTCCCTTTTGAATTTCCCCATACTCCCGAACCCATCCTCCAAAAGTTTGACTGCATTTAAGTATCGGCTGAGTCCTGCCGTTATAATTATATTGGAGGACTTCCCCTCAATAATCATCACTAACTGGCATATTTAATGCATAAAAGGCGAAAAGATAGGTCTCAGATCCCGCTGGAGGGATAAAAGTGACCCATATCAAAGATCTAAAAACAGTAGTCAGAGGTCAAGGCTTAAATGATCCTTACGGAATTTCACTCCGGTACCGTCTTCCGGGCTTACCCCGGTAAGATGTGATGGATTTACCCGTCACACTTTGCCGGATCGACTTGACGGGTAGTTTTCAGCAGGAAAAATAGAAATAACATCCGTAAAAAATTCCTGCTTCCGGAAGGAAGTTCATCAGGCAACCCAATGATTAATTACTAATAACAGAATGGATGTAATCAATCATGACAGAATTGGCCGAAGCAACAGATCAGGCGGCCTGCCCCGTTGAATACATCCCCACAGGGGATTCAGCCGGGGTCAAGGTAATTGAACAAAGGGAAGGCAAATACCTGACCTTTACTCTGGCTGACGAAGAATACGGCATCGGCATGGCCAAGATGAAAGGGGGTG
>JAFDHQ010000062.1 GCA_019308685.1 Deltaproteobacteria bacterium | reverse complement strand
AAATCCTCGAAATAGCTCGCTATTCCTGTGGTTTTGCTCTTTCGGATCAGCCAAATCTGGACCAAATCTGAGCGCCAATTCTGCGAAGTTATTTTTGCGCGAACCCTAAGGAATTTCATCATACCCTTTAACCAGAACTTGCCTGGGTTTGGCGCCGTCTGAAGGTCCTACGATTCCTTCTTTCTCCATAACTTCGATAATGCGGGCCGCCCGGTTGTATCCAATACGCAAATGGCGCTGAATCATGGATATGGATGCCTGTCTTGATTTTGTAATGAGTGCAACGGCATCATCATATCTTTCATCATATTCCAGAGTGTCGAATGAATCTTCTTCTTTTGGCGGTGATTTAACTATGGCCGTATTGTATTCCGGCGCCTTCTGAGCTTTCAAAAAATCAGTAATCCTTGATAGCTCTGCCTCTGATATGAATGCCCCGTGAATTCGCTGGAGCTTTGCCGTTCCCGGAGGTAGAAAAAGCATATCTCCGTTCCCCAACAGGTTCTCGGCACCGTTGGTATCGATAATGGTCCTTGAATCGGTCTTGGAAGAGACCTGGAAAGTCAGACGGGTAGGGAAATTGGCCTTAATGATTCCGGTCAAGACATCCACGGAAGGCCTTTGGGTGGCAAGTATCAAATGAATACCCGCAGCCCTGGCCATCTGGGCAAGACGTGTCAATGCGACCTCCACGTCTCGCGATGCCGCCAGCATAAGATCGGCAAGCTCGTCGATGATAACAACAACATACGGTAGTTTTTCCGGAGCTTCGCCTTGTTTGGTTGTATTTTCCGAAACTATCTTCTGGTTATACTGCCGTATGTTTCTTGACTTCTTTTCCGACAGCAACTCATATCTTGTTTCCATTTCGCGTACCGCCCAGAACAAGGCGTTGGTTGCTTTTTTTACATCGGTTACAACAGGGGCGATAAGATGTGGAATTCCGTCATAATGTGACAGTTCGATTCTTTTTGGATCGATCATAATAAGCTTTACTTCATCGGGCGTGGATTTGTATAACAGGCTGCAAATCATGGCATTTAAGGCCACGCTCTTACCGGTTCCTGTGGCGCCGGCAATTAAAAGATGCGGCATCCTGTCCAGCTCCGCTACCACCGGATCCCCGACAATGCTTTTGCCGAGACAGATCGTAAGCTTTGATTTTGATTTCTCGAAAACACTTGAGGCAACAATTCCTTTGAATTTTACAAGCTCTCTGGTGGCATTGGGTAGCTCAATTCCGATCACCGCTTTTCCGGGAATCGGTGCTACAATCCGGATGCTTGTGGCGCGAAGCGCCAACGAAAGGTCGTCTGTGAGATTAACTATTTTATTAATTTTCACGCCCGGAGCCGGTTCATATTCAAAGGTTGTAATGACAGGGCCGGGCGATACGGCCACCACCTTCCCCTTGACACTGAAATTGTCAAGTTTTTTTTCAAGGAGTTTTGATTGCATTCGCAAATTTTCATCATCAGCAGAAGAAGGTTTTTCCTTAGAATCGTCCAAAAGATTTATAGACGGAAGTTTAAATCCTGTTTCAGAACGCATGAACTCGAATACTTCCTGTCGAGGAACCGGAGCTTCTTTTATGGGTTTGGGTCGTGGAACTTTGATTTTTATTTTCTGTTCTTTTTGTAAAGCGCGTTCTTTTTTGATTTTTGAAGTTTTTTTTGATTTTTTCCTTCGTTCTTTCCATTTAATAACCAAGGTATGTAATCGGTCTGATGCAAAAACAACGGATCGCCAGGAGCGTTTTGAAAAGCTTGTCAGTGAAAAACCGGTGGCCATAATCAAACCGATAATCCATAAAAGGACCAGTATAATTGCAGCGCCCATAACGTTGGAATATTTGACGAGAAATGATTTTAAGAAGATTCCAACGATGCCGCCTGAAGAAAATTTATTTCCAAAAAGAATAATATGGTTATTATTAATTGCCAACAAACTTCCTGTGGTTACAACCAAAAGAATTCCGCCGGTAATGGTAAAAACAATTGCTCTGGAAGGGTGGCCTCGAAAAAAGTGAATACTGGTAAGAAGGAGCAAAATCGGAATCCAGAATGCGCCAAGACCGAACGGCCCGATAAGGATACCGGCCAGGTGGGCTCCTAACAGTCCGAAGAAGTTATGAATATGCCCTGAGGAAGTGGCAGTGTTAATTGAAGGATCTGCCGGGCTGTATGACAACAGACTGATCAATGTTAAAATAACCAGAAAGAAAAGTAATATTCCAATAATTTCTTTACGCATAGATTCCTGATGGGAGATTAGAGGCTATCTCAAAAAAGTATTTTTCCCCAATCTCTGTGTTAGGCCCTCGTTTCAAGTCCTCGACATACTTGAGTATGCCTGCGGGTTGAAACTCGGTCCCGCCTTGACCTTGAGCCAAAATCCTATTTTTGAGATGGCTTCTAGTGTTTTTGTTGTTAAACTTCCAATATAAAAAGGAGTATAACCGGGCGGCGTCTAATGGTAAAGGAAAAAAATTTCCTCAGATCTGTTTGCATTTTTGACCGGATTTTATTGAGCCGGTCCGGTACTACAGGGCCGATTTCGTCTACGATCTCAAGTATAATACACTTTGCGTCTTCTAGAAGATGGCCGGTTTCCGTCTCGAACACAAAGCCATGGGAGACAATTTCAGGACCGTATAACACAACTCCTGTCTCCTCATCAAAAACCATGTTAACAACCACTATGCCGTCCTCTGACAAATTACGTCGCTCCTTGAGCACACTTCGACCCACATCTCCAATCCCTTTACCGTCTATAAACACCCGGCCTGTCAATACATTTTCTTGAATGCTGCCGCCGTTTTCACCAAATCCAATGACCTGACCGTTTTCAACAACAAGAATATTTTCCTTTGGAATACCGACCTGCTCGGCCAGACGTGCGTGAAGAATCAGATGCCGGTATTCTCCATGGATCGGAATAAAATATTTTGGCCGGGTCAGGTCTATCATCAGCTTTAATTCTTCCTGAAAAGCGTGGCCGGATACATGGATCTCGGATATTTTTTCATAAATAACGTCGGCTCCTCGTCTATAAAGATTATTAATAATTTTGGTAATCGCCTTTTCATTGCCCGGTATAAATTTCGAGGAAAAGATTACCGTATCCTCTTCTTTGATCTTTACCTGCTTATGGGCGTCCGCAGCAATTCGGGCCAGGGCCGCCATGGGTTCTCCCTGACTTCCGGTTGTTATGATTACGATCTTGTTATCCGGGAAGTCATTAAGTTGTTGGACATCTATCTCCAATTCCTCGGAAATATTTAAGTATCCAAGTGCTTTTGCAATATTTACAGTTGTTTCTATGCTCCGTCCATTGAAAATGACTTTTCTGTCCATGGCACGGGCAATATCGATGACCTGTTGAATACGGGTAATATTGGACGCAAAAAGGCCAACAATGATTCGCCCTTTTCTTCCTGAACAGATCTTTGCCAGTGTTTCACCGACCTCCTGATCGGAGATTGTATATCCTTCCTTTTCAACATTTGTGGAATCCGACAGCAGAGCGAGCACGCCTTGGTCGCCGCACCGGGCAAACTTGTTGACGTCGGTTATCATACCGTGAACAGAAGAATGGCCGATTTTAAAATCTCCGGTATGAACAACAAGCCCAAGCGGTGTTTTTATGGCAATACCCACCCCGTCCACCGCACTGTGGCAGACACGGATAAATTCGAGTTCAAAAGGATTCAAGTGAAGTTTTCCCCCTGGAAAAATTTCATGCAATAAAGCAGGAGAAAAAAAAGGTTGCTTTTCCAGTTTGTTTCGAACCACTCCCAGCGTAAAAGCAGTCCCAAAAATCGGAACGTTTACATCTTTTAGCAGAAAAGGGAGCGCTCCAATGTGATCTTCGTGGGCATGGGTTAATACGATCCCAGAAATTTTGGACTTAATTTGTTTTAAATAACTCATATCAGGGATTACGTAATCAATACCCAGCATATAGTCTTCGGGAAACATCAGGCCGGCATCAATAATAAAAGCTGAATCGTGATATTCAAAAACCATCATGTTGAGGCCAATTTCTCCCAGCCCGCCCAGTGGTATGATTTTTAGCATAACGGTTTATTTTTTTCATAGGATTCCAGGATGATATTTCTCACTTTTTCCATAAGATCTTCCTTGGTTTTCCTGGTATAATGCAAAGTGTTAATCGGTTTTTTGATTTCGAGAACAACATGTCCGGGTTTAACAAGAATCTGTTTTTTTTGCATGATTTCCCATGTTCCATGAATTATCACCGGAATAATGGGAACACCGGAGTCGACCGCCAAAACAAATCCTCCTTTTTTAAATGGTTGGATATTATTCTCCCGACTGCGGGTACCTTCAGGAAATATTATGACGGATACACCATTTTTTATTTTTTCTGCCGCGTTATTGAGGCTTTGTATGGCCGACCTTCGGTCGAAACGATCAATACTGATATAACCCGCCTGTTGCATAGCATAGCCGAAAATGGGTATCTTAAAAAGCTCAGCTTTTGCAAGCCATCTGAACTGAACCGGAAGATAAGCCTGAAGAACAGGGATATCAAAATTGCTCATATGGTTTGGCATGTAAATATAAGATTCATTAGGGTTCAGGTTGGAAAGGCCTTTCACCGTGACTTTGATATTGCTTGCGGCAAGAATGCATTTTGCCCAAATTCTTCCGACCTTGTGCGGCGTTTCACCCCCTGCACTGACAAATGAGGTTAATATGGCGATAACAGAGAAAATTCCTGTGATTATTACCGTACAAAAAACAATAAAAAGTGTTCGTATCATTAATTATATTTTAATTCCGAGTTTATCGAATATGGAGTCGGCAAATCCGATAAGCCAGTTTCGCTGTTTTTCGGTTGCATACCCCATGCAGCTGCATCGCATTCTGTTTTTGGTGCGTACCAGTAACTCAAAGGCAATAATGTTTAATTCAAGATCAACGGCAAAATAAAAGGGTTGACATTCTGTATGTTCTTTCTGAACTGGAGTGAGAATGTTGGGGTCGAGCTGCACCCAGTAAACGCCATCCACGTTTGAGGAACCAAAGTTCTCGTCCATGAATGACTTGATCATTTCGTAATCTTTAGGTCTTAACTCATCAATTACATATTGTTTCATAATAAATAAATTTCTAAATTTTTTTCCTTCTATGAGCGGGAAATTAAAGAGATTCCAATGGGTTCCGATAAATACTATTTTCCAATTATAACCTGTTCGTTCGTGATCCTGCCGCCTCGCTTTGCTTGTCTGGCAGGCAAGTTTGCACAGGTAGGCATAATTAATTAAAATAAAGCAAATTATCACAGTTTGTTTTGCCGTGCAAGACGTATGTTAGCCGACACCACGGTAAACGCATTTGATTTCGGTTCAGCGGAGCGACGGCGTGTTTTTCTTGGAAACCGACGGACTGTTTAAAGGGCGGCTTTAGCACCCGTTAGCCCGAATATATTAAATACCATCTAAAGACGGATACATCTTGCTTGCCAGAACACGCAACGCTATGTTAAGGGCGGTTTTACTTTAGGTTATATGTCCGGAATGCCCTATGATTTCATTTAACACTTATTTAATCGTTTATATTTGCATTTATCTGACCAGTTTTGCTCTATATATTGCCATTGAGCGAATAAATGTCCATTATCTCAAGAAATGTGGACATAAAACGCCTATGGCTTTTGAGGGGATAATTGATGAGAATGAATTGCAAAAGATCGGGCGGTACACCGTGGATAACGTCCGTTTTAAGCTATTTCAAACCAGCATCAGTAAAATTATTTTTCTTTATATCATCCTTTCAGGCATCCTGCCATGGCTGGCTCAATCTCTATCCCGGATGAATTTTTTAATAGCCGGCCTTATTTTTTTTGCAGTCATAGGCCTGTTAGAAGTATTAATGGGCCTTCCTTTCGATTATTATCACAGTTTCGTTCTTGAGGACAAATATGGCTTTAACACCAAAACCCTGAAAATCTGGCTCGCTGATCTGGTAAAGTCGATGCTGGTTTTAATCATTTTGGGAACGTGTCTTCTTTCCGCAATTCTTTTACTGGTAAGATATGCCGGGCAGAGTTGGTGGATCTGGGCGTGGATTATTTTCTCGTTATTCCAATTGGTGATGACCATACTCTATCCTACGGTCATTGCGCCGCTCTTCAACAGGTTCACATCGCTTGAAGATTCCGAACTTAAAGACAGGATTAAACAGCTGGCCAAAACAGAAGGCCTCGCCATTGAGGGAATATACCAGATGGACGCAAGCAGAAGAACCAGACATACCAATGCGTATTTTTCAGGAATGGGAAAAGCAAAGCGGATTGTGCTGTTTGATTCTTTGATCCGGTCACACGGTCAAGATGAAATTCTGGCGATTCTGGCTCATGAAATCGGACATTTAAAGAAAAATCATATTAAAAAACAATTTATTATCGTTAGCGTTGTATCCCTGTTTCTTTTTTTCCTGGCATCCAAGCTTTTAACATGGGATGTTATGTATGATAGTTTCGGTTTTTCAAGTACGCCGTGCTACGTGGGTCTCTTTTTGGTGGGCATCCTGTGGGGACCGGTTAACTTTTTCATATCCCCCATCGGGATGGCGATCTCCAGAAAATTTGAGAGGGAAGCGGATTTTTACTCACTTGGAATTTTAAAGACCGCAAAACCACTTTCAATAGCGCTAAAGAAAATGGCAAAAGAAAACCTTTCCAACCTCAACCCCCATCCGCTTTATGTTTTTTTCAACTATTCCCATCCCCCATTACTCAAAAGAATTGAGTATCTTGAAGCTCGTGAACCCTAAATTCCGTTGCTGCCTGGCAAGTAGTAGCCTTTAACCGGCCTCCAGCTCAATCAGTTTCCTTTTCAGGTCCGATCCTCCGCCGAACCGGCCAAAAGAACCGTTGCTTCGGATCACCCGGTGGCAGGGTATCAGGATAGGGAAAGGGTTATTTGCTAAGGTTGATCCCACAAACCGATAGGCACGGGGACGGCCGATGGCCACTGCGATATCTCTATACGATCTCAATCCACCGTATGGAATATTGGCGGTACTTTCAAGGACAGATTGCTGCAGTTTTGTAAGGCCGCCCATTTCCAGCCATCCCCACGGGGGGGGTATGGGCTTTCCTTTGAAATAGTCGATGATGGACTCATTTACCCTAAAGGCGTTGTCATGAAAATCGGTGTCCTGCCGGCCAAAAGCTTTAACAGTATTAACAAGAACCTCTTTGTCTTGACTGGGGAGCAAAATTTTAATGACGGCAAACGGTGTTACACGGTATAGCATCGCCATATGACCCAGAGGTGTTTTGAAAATCAAATAGCAGGTCATTGTTTAATTTTTTCTTTTAAGGAATAATAATCTGTGGCGGAAATCATGTGGTGGGCGTCGTTCCCCGGTCCATGTGAAGAAAGAGGACCAGGGAACATGCATTTAAAACTTGATTATACCTCTTCAACTGTAATCGCGCCGGTTTCACATACCTCGATACAGCTTTCACAGCCCAGACATTCGTCAGCATTTACCGGAACTGCTTTGTCGTCCTCTAACTCAAATACTTCCACAGGACAAACATCTACACATTCTTCGCAACCTTCACATTTTTCTTCGTCAACGGTAACAACAAAAGCCATTTTACAAGCCTCCTTTCACAATAAAATTAAGTCACGGTATCAAAAACCAGACCGTATTTCCATTATCGGGCAAAATCCATATACCAATTGATTAAGGGAGTCAAGCATTCTTGTACTTTTTTATACGATTACAGGGATTATTTTTTGTAAATTATATAAATGGTAACGGTTTATTTCTTTGAAACAAATCGATTTCAAACCCGGTAAAATGCATTGAAATTATAATAAAACTATTTTAAAGATCAAAATTTAAAAAACACGGCAACAAAAACACTTCTCCTGATATTCGGTTTGCCATGACAAAAATTATTAATCTTCAATTATATCGAAATATTGCACTCGAAGAAAGAATATTCGGTCCCTGGAAAAGACGCTTTGGAGAAACTTATCACTTGCGAACTCGGCTTTCAGACCTTTCAGACAACGTCCTGTATTTCCTGGCACAGCCGGGGGAAACGAGTTCCGTTGCATATTATGAATTAATCATGGGCATCCTTGATTTTGGAGCGGCGGCCAAATTTTATTCTTTAACCAACGAAAATAAAATGGCAGTTGTTGACAGCCATCTCTTTTTGGCAGATCAGGTACGCTTTGAAACCATGTGGCGATTGAAATGGATCAAAGACTTTGAAGCAAGGAAATTCGGTTTAATTGAACTGGTTCAGGATGTTGAAAACATAAGGGCAACATGCAGAGAAAATCCGCCGGAATTGGCCAAATCAAATCCTGACTATCATGAATACACCCGGCTCACCCATGGAGATAAAGAGGTATTTATACGGCAGATGCTCCAAAAAGCGCTTGAGGCCTTTAAAAAAAGGCTATAAACATCTCGAGAATTTGCGATATTTAAACCTCGCTTATTTTTAGCTGTTCCATTTTATCACCCTGTCGAATTGAATCCACGACATTCTGGCTGCCGATGACCTTTCCAAATACCGTATGTTTTCCGTTCAAGTGCGGCTGTGGTGAATGCGTGATAAAGAACTGACTCCCATTGGTATTTGGCCCGGCGTTGGCCATGGAAATGACACCGGTTTCGTGTGTCAGCGGATTATCCTCTACTTCATCTTCAAAACTGTAGCCGGGACCCCCTGCACCGGTACCTGTGGGATCTCCGCCCTGGATCATAAAATTGCTGATCACCCGATGAAACAATAGGCCATCATAAAACCCCTTTTTGGCCAAAAATACGAAATTGTTGACGGTTTTGGGTGCATGGTTCGGATAGAGTTCTAATTCAATAACGCCCTTGTTGGTCTCAATTTTCGCCATGTACTTTTTGTTTGTATCAATTTGCATCTTGGGCGCACTATCCCATTTTAGCGTATTCATCAAAAATTCCTCCTTGGTATGAATTATAATTTATGAAGAATCGGCATAACCGATCGGATAAAAAAGTCGTAAAAAAATGAACGATGCAATCTGATATTTTCCACAACATCTTCACTGCTTGCATGATCCGGTGTATCGCTGACAAATTTGAAAATAAAACATTTTGTATTAAATTTTCTGCACGCTTGAGCCACTGAAGCACCTTCCATGTCGATCAGGTCTGCATTCATGGAAATTTTTTTACGTTCATCAGGAGCAAGAACCGCCATGTCGCTGGTGGAAAGGGTCGCCGTTTGAAACCCATTTAAAACATCCGGGTTATGAATACACGGTGTTCTTGTTGTCAATTCATGTCTGTCATATTCAACAATTTTGTTAATGTGAAAGATGGCTCCCAGAGGGTGTGAAACATCTGTCGCACCCGCTGCTCCGAGATTACAAACGCAGACAGGGTGATACTTGTCGCATGAATAACCGGTCGCCATGGCGGCATTTGCCTTTCCCACACCTGAAATAATTAATAAAATATGATCATTCTGAAATACGGCAAAAGGTTCTTTTCGGCGCTGCTTTAAAGACATACCCAGGACAAAAGGCTTGGCCTCAAGAAGGGTGGCCATGACGATTGCCGTTACAGTATCTTTTTCCACCGCGCCATCTCCTCAAGGGTTTGTATGGCTTTTTTCCCCTTATCTCCCAGCGAAAGAGTAAAATTGTTGACATACAGGTCTATGTGCCCGTCAATAACCGGATCATCCAGTTCCTGTGCATGCAATTTTACAAAGTCCCGGGATGCATTTTTGTTTTGTAGAGCATATTGAACCGAATTTCGAAGAATGGATTCAATATCATCTTTTAAGTCCATGGCCGGGTGATCTTTCCTTACAGCAATACACCCCAATGGAATGGGAAGCCCTGTTTCGTCTTCCCACCATTTACCCAGGTCGATTATTTCGACGCAGCCATATTCCGGATATATGAACCGGCCTTCATGGATAATCAGTCCGGCGTCGTATCTTCCGATCCGGACCCCTTCAAGTATATTATCAAACCGGGTGATTTCAACATGACGTATCTCAGGTTTCCACAACTTCAACAGAAGATATGCAGTGGTATATTCACCCGGTACGGCGACTTTTGCTTCAGGCAATGAAAAATCAGAAGATCTTCCCACAAGAAGAGGTCCGCAACCATATCCGAGTGCAGAACCTGAATCAAGTATTTTATAGGTTTGTTTTAGCTTAAGATAGGCAAAAAGTGAGAGCTTTGAAATATGAAATGTTTTAAAAAAAGCCTTTTGATTGAGTGTCTCCACATCATGCATATGTGGAATAAAATCTAACTCTCCGGTATCAATGCAATGGTGAAGCATGGCATGAAATATAAATGTATCGTTAGGACAGGTTGAAAACGCAAGATCAAGGGTTATCATAAGAATTGGTTGTTACCCAAACCTCCTTATCACATGGTAACGAGAATCCCTCTGCACAGGAATCTTGCCGGCGTTTTTAATGATACGGACAAGCTCTTGATGGTGGGTACTGGTTTTTATTCCGGTTGCTTTTACCACAATCTCTTCCATAAGAACCCCGCCCATGTCGTTTGCCCCCATTGTCAGTGCAATCTGTGCAAGCTTCAAACCTTCGGTCAGCCATCCGGCTTGAATATAAATGATATTATCGAGGAATATCCTGGCAATTGCAACCATCTTAAGATAATCGATACCTGTTGCCGGAAGCATATTTGCCATTCGTGTCCTTGCAGGAGAAAATGACCAGGGGATAAAGGCCTGTAAAATTCCTGTGTCATCCTGAACCTCTCGTATGATTTTAAGGTGTTCTATCTTTTCTTCGTGGGTCTCTCCCATTCCGTAAGTCATGGTTGCTGAGGACTTCATTTCGTTTCGGTAAAGAGAAAATATGACCTCCCGCCATTCATCCACCGTGATTTTTTTTGGACTTACCTTTTTGCGTACTCTGTCAACCAAAAGGTCTGACGCCCCCGGCACGGAATCCAGACCCGCATCTTTTAACGCCTTCACAACATCATCTACGGGCAAAGCGCTTTTCCGTGACATGTGTACAAGTTCCGCAGGAGAAAAGGAGTGAAGGTAAATTTTCGGAAAACGTTTTTTTACGGTGTCTACTATATCAATATATTTCCTCAGAGTGTAGTCCGGGTGAAGTCCGCCCTGAAGCATAATCTGGGTTCCTCCGACGGCAATCAGTTCTTCAACTTTTCGTAAAATATCGTCCATTGTCAGCTCATAAGATGGAATAAGATTGGCCCGGGCATGAAATGCGCAGAAAGCACATGCCGCCTCACAGATGTTGGTGAAATTGACAATCCGATCCATGATGAATCCGACGTCTTCTTTGGGGTAGGCTAATCTTCTTCTCATATCTCCGGCTTTTCCCAGGTCAATGAGGTCCCAGGAAAAAAGATGAAGAACTTCTTCAGGGGGTATTCTGTCTCCATGGTATATTTTATGAAAAAGTTCGTTGTTTGTAATCACGTTTTCCTTTGCTACTCAACATCCAAATAGCTTAATCCGTTTACTTTTTTGAGCAGCCCCATCTCTCCTGCCACTGCATAATAATACATTAAAGCTTTTTTTAAATGATCATCAAATTTGAACTGCAAAAGATCAAAATAGCCGTTTATGTCATAAATAATATCTGGATACTTTGCTTTTGCCAGTGAAACCACCTTTTCTTTTTCTTCTTCCAGGCAGCGTAATGACCTGTGATATGAAGAGACCACGGATTTTATTCGGAGTTTGTATTTTTCAACAACGCTTTGTCTGACCGCAAACACGGCAAATACCACGGGAAAACCGGTTTTTCGAAGCCACAAGTCGCCCAGATCATAAATATAAGAGACCGGCTCAGAGGTTATGGCCATTGCATCATTACCGATAACGAGGGCAGCATCCATATTTTTAAGCACCGGCCTGGGTTCGGTGGGTATATAGGACGGTTCTATCCGGTAATATTTTTTTAGCAGAACTTTCAAAAGCACCACGGAAGTATGTGACGCACGGGTAATGCCCACTTTCTTTCGGTTCAGATCTTCAATGGGGATTTTGCTTATCAGAATGACCGATCCCACATACCCTACCGAACTTAAGCAGAATTGCGGAAGCACGCACACATCATCGGTAATTTCCGCACAGGTCGCCGAGGAAATGGGGCTCATGTCGAGCTGCCGTTGGGCCATCATTTTATTGAGAATGCACGGATAACCCGGATAGATGCTGATCTTTGGGACGGGTTTTTTCTCAAACATTCGAAAATAGAACGGATAGCAGTTGAGATAGTCGATATAGCCAAGCCTCATACCCACTCCTTTTCCATGCCGGTACCTAAGGGGTGGTAACTTGCGGTTGTCCGTTCAGGTATGAATTGGGCGTTATGGATCAGTCTTTTTAGAAAACTCTCCGATCCAAAATCGGGAGTTTGGGCACCCGCGGCATGAACCACTTTTTCATTATGATACGTTGCGCCAATATCATCGACTCCGAACCTGAGAAGGGTCTGGGCCATTTTATCACCCAGGTACATCCACAATGCTTTTAAATGGGGCACATTGTGGAGAAAAATTCTGCTGGTTGCATAGATCCGGATGTCATCGTAGCCGGTGGTCGTGCGAGTAACTTCCAACTGGGTGTTCTCACTATGGAACTGTAACGGTACGAAGGTTTTAAAACCGCCGGTCTCATCCTGAAGATCACGGATCTGCAAAAGGTGATCCACAATATCTTCGGCCGTCTCGATATGATTATAAAGCATGGTTGCATTGGTCTTGAGACCCATTTTGTGGGCGGTGCGCATGACAGAAAGCCATTGGGTTCCCGATATTTTCTTTGGTGCTATGACATTCCGAACACGAGGAGAAAAAATTTCAGCCCCGCCTCCGGGCAGGGCCTCAACGCCTGCATCCATAAACCGTTTAAAAACTTCTTCAATGGGAATTTTGTTTTTTTTCGCAAAATAATCGTATTCAACCGCAGTAAATGCGACGATATGCATATCCGGTTTTATGTTTTTAATTATCCGTAACATTTGCTCGAAATAGTCGATAGTAAGATTGGGGTGAAGCCCCCCCACAATATGAACTTCATCAATTCCTGAACGAGCGGCACTGGATATCCTTTGCTCAATGTCATCAGAAGAAAGCAAAAACGCTTTTTCATCATTTTCATTACATGAAAACGCACATAAGGGACATCGCAACTCACATATATTCGTGTAGTTGAGATTCATATTCACCCCGTAGTAGGCAATATCTCCATGAAATTTTGTGCGGATATAATGAGCA